>JABCSI010000115.1 GCA_018238965.1 Promethearchaeota archaeon | reverse complement strand
TTGAAATTAAATTAAAATCACCTATCAATGTAAAGAGGATTGAGCAGGAATGGAAAAATATTCAATGGATTATGTGCTCTTTAAGTCGCAAAACGGCGACACAAAGCACAATAGTAAAGAAATTATCGAACAACTGCAAAAGGGAAAGCCTTGTGCGTCATGTGGGAGTATAGTCCCAATTGAGGTTGAATTTTGTAAGATAAATTCACCCTTGAGAGGCGAGTGGAGAACAATAACCAATTTATGCGGAAAGTCTAATGACTCAAGTATCGAAAAAAAGTTTGTCACTCTGTGCGTGGGGAACAGGATCTTCTTAACAGGGGGTTCTATTCTTAAGGTCAACTAATCTTTCAGAGATAGTCGTGAAAACGTGTTTCTTGCAATAAGATAGAAGTTACATGGCATAGGAATGCCAGACCTATCAATATTGTCTGAGATACCGAGTATACCATTAAATGAAATATTGCCAAACCCTTTAGCAGCAGATGCAAGCGCCTTTCCCTTTTTTACTTAATAGAAAGGGAAAGTGGGTAGAGCAGGATCGCAGCCAGACGCCGTCTCCGAAAAATTAAGCTCAAATTAATTCAACCATACGAACTTGGAATTAAATTCGAGCCAAAAGGTAATTTATAAAGTTTGTTATGCTCCAGCATGAACTGGAACATAACACGCGAATTCATCAAGAGTGAATTCGGTGATATTATATGAGTGAAATAAGCAGAAAAACTTTACGTTTGGTGAAGTCACCCTCCCGGAAAACCAGGGAGAGAGGCTTTGGAGAAGATTCTTCTCGACATATTGATGAAAAAGAATTAGAATTGAAGGTGGCACGTTATGGCGTTGGATTTGACGTTCATAAACATACTATCGTCACGTGTATACAAGCACAATTGCAAAATGCAACCACAGTAGAGATAGCTAATCACACTTTTAGCAATTCACCCAATGGATTGCAAGAGCTTGTATCTTTTTTGAGGAAATATACGCCTGTTTCTCACTACCTTATGGAATGCACAGGAGTTTACCATCTTCCGTTAGTCTATATCCTGCGCGAGACTTTTCCCGAAGAAGCCAAGAAGATTGTGCCTATGAACCCATTAATGGTTCATTGGCGTATTGCTGAATTAGGAGTTAAACATGATAAAGCAGATGCACGTGATATTGCCCT
This sequence comes from Promethearchaeota archaeon, assembly GCA_018238965.1. Taxonomy (GTDB): domain Archaea; phylum Asgardarchaeota; class Lokiarchaeia; order Sigyniarchaeales; family Promethearchaeaceae; genus Harpocratesius. The sequence goes on along the minus strand of JABCSI010000115.1, from coordinate 9,946 downwards.
TCTCAGCTTTTATGATGCCCTCCTAAGACCCAGTTATATAGGAAGCCCCCATTTTTATAATGTGCGAGATACCATCCGATCTTATCATAAAATTCAAACGCAACTGACTCGACTAAAGAACCGTATCACCAGACGGCTAGATTCGGTGAATCAAAAGTTTCCATTTGAATTCAGCTCAGAATGGTCAATAGAATTATTGGATTCTTATTTTTCGCAGACTTGGTCATTAGAGGATGCATTTAATGGATTAATTAAAGTCAAAAAGGAAGAGGGACGCAGTATTAAGGTACTTCAGAAGCATCAAAAGGAGTTAATAGGAGTCGGCATGATTGTACTTCCTGATGAACTCCGATTCTTGCTTCAACTTGATTTTGCCCGGTTTTTGAATGAAGATGTTGCAGCTTCTATGTTAATACGAGAAGCAGAGAAACAGATTCTCAATGATCAAGATCTGCAACTTTTCTATCAACAATTACTAGATATCCCAGGAATAGGGAGTTCCACTGCGATCACGGTTCTGTTAGAGTTAGGAGACTTCCATCGGTTTTCTCGATGGCAGAGCTTAGTCAAATATTGTGGAGTTATCCCTACAGTGAATAAAAGTGGAAACTCTGGTTCTAAGGGACATGTGAACCGCTTTACAAACAAATTCATCCGCAGTGCACTTTCCCAAGCCGCTTCTTCAATTGTGAATAGATGTGATAGAAGCCATGACTTAGGTGAATTTGCATATCGGCAACGTCGTGTTCGTAAGCTCCCATATAAAAAGGTTCTTATGAAAGTGGCTCAAAAGCTTGCCCGAATTATTTATTCAGTCCTAGTGGACGGAGTTCAATATAATGCGCACCATGAAACTATGATCAAAAGGAAGAAGCTTCGTGATAACCGGTTGCAAAAGAAGCACACCTTGCTTGAAACCCCAAAAGTTCGGGCTTTGAAACGCAATATCCAAAAGTTCTTAATTTCTAATTATGAATATATGAACTCGACAAGCCGTTATCATTTGATATCAGGTTGTAAACGGATAATACGAAAAGCCTCCAGCATGGAAGGAGAGACTCCCTAGTAAAAAAAAATCGAAACTTATCTCTAAAAGGGATCGCTAGATCCCTTTGCTAAAGTTTTTTCTTGTTTATTTTGCATCAAAATATCTCGAAAGGTGTTCCATTCCTTTATGCGTGTGCAGTTCACTTCATATTCGTTACGAAGTTAATCCCCGTATGCATTGTGACAAAAACTTTTTAAAAATTCAACCAAAGGTGTAAAACATTGATATATTACTGATTTTGTTTCAATTCGTTGAAATGTATTTCGGTGAGATATCTTTGATTTTCAACTGAATTATTTTAACTCGTAGGAGTTCAATACAATGTCTGAAGAAAAAACAAAAACAAAATTGCTCGATGCAATCAGTCCTCTGCAGAACAGATGGTTTATAGTCATAGGTGCTATATTAATCCAGCTTGCTCTGGGAACTATTTACTGTTGGGGAACCTTAACTGTATTTATAACGCCTTTCCTCCAAGAAGAAAAAACCGCTACGGTATTTATCTTTGGGGTAGGTTTATTGGCTTTTGCCATAACTATGATTTTTGCAGGACAATTGCAACAAAAGATAGGGCCCATGAAGACTGCTTTTATTGGAGGTGCTTTAATGGGTGGAGGGGTTATAATCTCTGCATTTATGACCTCATTATGGGGATTAATTTTTACTTACGGAATTATTTTCGGCTCTGGAATTGGCTTTGCATATGTATGCCCCATCGCAGCAGCAGCAAAATGGTTTCCTGATAAGAAAGGTTTAATTAATGGGCTAGCAGTTGCAGGATTTGGCGCAGGTGCATTTATTTTCAATTTTGTGATCAAGGGATTAGCCTCGGTGAGTATTCCTACAATGTTTATCGTATTAGGGATCATCTATATGATAATGATTGGTTTGGGTGCTTTAACTTTGCACAATCCTCCTGAAGGATGGACTCCTGAAGGATGGACCGCCCCTCCAGCTCAAGTAGGAGTGACTTCCCATACAGATATATCACGTAATGAAACAATCAAAACAAAATCATTCTGGATATTATGGGGAATGTTTGTTCTTTCGGCCATCTCAGGATTGATGGTACTCGGAAGTTATGCAAATTTTGCAAGATCTGTTGATGCATCCGAAAATTTCATATACGTAATCGGATCTGTGAATTTTGTACTTTTAGGATCAATCATGGCATTATTCAACGGATTGGGTCGGGTATTTTGGGGAAAATTGGCAGATATGCTGAATTATAAAAAAGCTATGTTGATAATGTTCGGTCTTCAAGGAATTTTGATGATACTATACTTCTTTACTAATGGTAGTCCTTTTATGTACTGGATTGTTTCACCGGCAATAATATTTTGCTTTGGAGGTAATTTTAGCCTATTCCCAACAGCAACAGCAGACCTCTTTGGTACCAAGAATTTGGGTCCAAATTATGGAATAGTTTTCACAGCTTATGGAATTGCTGGCTTTTTAGGCGCTACCATGGTACAAATTATTGTTTCTGCCTTGGGTAGCTATCTGGTTCTCTTCATTATTATGGGAGTTATGTCATTAATCGCAGCGGGACTCTCATTTATGGTGAAACCTCCAGAATCTGAGAAATAATCCAATACTCAAGCTATTTCTTTTTTTTTCTTTTCTATTTAGAAATACCAAGTCAATAGTATAAAGCAATCAATACGATATGCCCAAACCGATGGGATGAAAGTAGGAAAATCGGTCTTTGAAACTATATTCATAAAATATCATCCAGATTTTTTAAAAATCTAAGTTAATAAGGAAATTTTTCTGTATGTTTCTTATCTTGTTCCCGAATATGAATTTACTTTGAGTGATATGGATTTAGGGGCTTTTCAAACAATAAAATGAAAAAACTGCAAAATTTTACAGTTATTTTTTTTCCACTTATAGGCTAAATAACATGAAAATTTTATAAGAATGTAAGTTCTCCGGTTTCAATATCATACATGGCAGGCACAATGTTTGGGTGATCTTTCTTTGGAATCAAGTCGTCAAATTTCTTCTGAAGAATTGCGCATTGTCCATGAACATTTTTCACAATTCCATCATCTCCAGAATTAAAAAGTCCTAAAAAGTCAGCCAATTCTTTTCCAGAGTAATCCTCGAGTTTCGCCAAGGTTTCTCCACCGATATTCTTTTTAACACCACTTACTTTTGATTCATTATCCCGAATAGCAGTTCCACAATGAGTATGTCCCATTATAATAATATGTCGAGCACCAATCCCATACGTTGCCAGAAGTAAGGAGCGCCAAACATCCTCGGAAATTTCATTTCCAGCATTCTTCATCACTAAAATTTCTCCTGGAACTGCATCAAAGATTAAATCTACAGGTATTCTGCTATCTAGGCAAGCCAAAACAATTGTCCGAAGTGCTCCGTTAATTTTATCAGTTCCAGATTTTTTCTTCATCCATCTTCTATTACGTTTAAGAAAATCTGCTTTCAATTTTTTCCAAGATATATCCTCGGGCAGCTTTACAATTTTACTAGTCATATTAAATATAAATAAAGAAATATGATAAAAAACGTTACCTCATCTGCCCAAATGGTTCCTTTAATGAGAAATTTTAATAATATCTTGTCAAATTATGATATTCTTTTTCAAAGGGATCCTTTTCTATATTTTCTTAACCAGCCCTTTAAATATGATTGGTCTCAAAATGGTTTATTAATCGCATAAGTCTAGTAAAGAATAATGATTACACTGGGATTTCCTCCACACGAGTAGGTATGGAACGAATTCCCAGTTGAAAGTGTATTAATATGAGTCAAAAAATACCCGATAATTCCGCATTTCCCTCCATATTTTGTCCAACTTGTGGTTCCCAGGTAGAATCTGATTTAGTGGATGATTTAGCTCAAGGAATCACCATATTCTGCGCATCTTGCGGACATAAATTTGATTACCAAACCCATAAACATCGTCTAAATTCTAAAACAAGATCCTCTTCGAAACCTTCATTAAAACCTCGGTCTTCCCTAACAAAATCCAGTCGATCCCATCCCTTAGACTATGAAATTTCGCCTCGGCCAGTTTCCCCAACCCGACCCCAAATTTCTAAGCCAAATATTGGAAATTTAGTAAGTGAAGAAACAAAGGCCAGAGAATATCGACAATTTCGAAAGATACAGAAACAGAATCGAAAGGATTTCCGCCATGTGAAAAAGACAAATAGGGATCGATTTAGGGAGCCTCGAGATCAATCCAAGAAAGATTACCGCATATTACAGCAAAATCACAAAAAAAACTACATAAAAATAAAGAATGAAAATAATCGAACGTATCAAATCTCCCTGTTATCAGATATTGTGACAAATCCCGCAGAGATCTCAAAGATTAAAAGAAATTACCGTCGAGTTAAGCGGAGAAATCGGCGTGAATTTGGACGAACAAAAAAAAAATATGCCAATGCTTACAAGAAAATAAGAAGATCTAATCGGTCCACCTTCCGTAAATCGCAAAGAACAAATCGACAAGCATTTCACAAAAATAATGAAGCTAATGAGCGATTATGGAAAAAATACAGCTTGACTTTAAATAACCAATATTTAAATTTCGGCACATTCGATCCGGTTTTTGTTCCTGTTGAAAATTTTCGGGTTTTTGATCCATTAATTTTTACTTCCCAAGATCCCGAGATGAATCAGAAATTTGAACCGACAAAGACTGCCTCCTTTTCGCCCGTTACATCACCGACAACTCATTTATATGGTCAACCAACTACAAAAGTGCCTAAGAAGGTTGCAAATTTTGATCCTATGACGGGAAAACCCCTGCAATCCACCCCCAAACCCATTGTTAAATTCGATACTATGACAGGAAAACCAATCCAAACACCCGATATACCAGAAGCTCCAAAAGCTCCAAAGGCTCCAGAGGCTCCAGAGGCTCCAAAAGCTCCAAAGGCTCCAGATGTCCCAATCCAAGAAGAGTCGGAAAAATCAATCTTGAGCCCAATTCCTGAAGAAATGCCAAGATCACATCAATCACAAAAAATTCCAAAAACACCCATCAAGGAAGAACCGGAAGTAGAAGAAACTTTTGGAAATTTAAAGGAAATTTATACCGTTTTGGATGAAGAAGTACGTGAAGGATTAATAAAGCTCCCTATTTCGGAAGAAGATCGAGATATGATTGCCAAGTCCTTCATATATCTGAATAACTCCCAACAGATAAAATACTTGGAAGAGTTATCTGCCGTGAATAAGGCTGATTTAGAGGCCCGGAAAGAATTAACCAAAGTTATTAAAAATTTACCGATTCCACACCCCCAAAAAGAATTTTTGGTGGATCAATTAAACTATTTGAATGAAACCGAACAAGATGATTTTGTGATCACGCTGGAACGCACTCAAAATGAAGAGGAAACAGAAGAAACATCTGAAATCGTTGAATCACTTGATATTGGGGCAAAACCAACAGCAACAGAATCGATTCAAGAAGATAGTGAACAATCGGAAGAAATTGAAATCGTAGCAGAAACAAAACCTGAAACTGTCGAAGAGGAAGTTGATCCAGAAATACTACAATTAAAGGGGGAGCGGGATAAATTGCTCCAACTGAAAGAAAAAAAAAGTATTGATGAAGAATTACATCGAAAGGCTCTTGAAAAACAAAAACTCGAAGAAGAGCGCCTCGAACGGGTCAAAAATCTCAAGGAAAAAATAAAGAAAGCTAAAAAAACCGAGGGCACCAAAAAAAAATCCTCAATCAAAATAAAAAAACGTAAAACCCTTGAATAGTCCCACAATTGGGGATAATTTTTCCCGTCTATAGGAATAACCATAAATCTTTTTTTTTTTGCTTCATTTTGATCTGTATTACTCTAGAATGTGAAACTCAATGGCCCGTAAGAAAAAAGTTGAATCAAGTCTTTTCCAATTAGATGTCTCAAAAATCTCAGTGCTGAAAGAGAAATATATCGAGCAAATTATGCAATATTTGGAAGAAAATGTTGCCTCAAGTGAAATTGCGAAAGAAGGTAATATGGTCAATATCAATGTACCTCCCTCCATTTCCAAGAAATTTTTAAAACTTCGGATTAAAAAATATTTATACCAAGCAGGTTTGAAAGAAGAATTCAAAATTGTGGCTCTTCCGAAGGGTGAAGTGCCAGGATTTCAAATTTTAAATCGATAAACAACGAGAAAATTCATTCGATAGCATTATCGATTATTCTTTCTTCGTTCAATTTTTTCATTCATTATATAAACATAACTCCAATTGAGCAAAATGTCCAATTCCCCCCAATTTAGAATAATTTCACCCCTATCACTCCTTCTCACCTGGAAAGATGCAAATCAATGGGAATATCTTCACGATAAACCCGGAAATGTGGGACCCACAAATCAATCAAAAGGAATAACCATTAACGATTATCAGCGAGTCAATGAAGCGATATTTTCAGATTTATCCCGAATAGAACCTGATTTTTCTGCACTTTCACTTGGAAAATTGATACTCCGTAGTGTGTCGGCTATGGTAAACTGTCCTCCCCACCAAAATTTATTTTTGGGAAATATTTTACTGGTCGCTCCTTTGCTCCTAGCAGGATCTCAATTAAGCACCCGGCATCCCAATAGACAATTATTTGATTGGGATGAATTCTGGGGTCAAGTTCAAACAGTTCTCAACGAAACTACCGTTCAGGATACAAAGGATATAATTGATGCAATTAACCGGGCGTCCCCGGGAGGATTAGATCGCCCTGGAGGTAAATCCCTTACCAGTAAATATGATATTTCCAAACCAACCATAGAACACCAAGTTGCATTCCAAAACCTACGTATTCTCGATTTATTTCGGGAGAGTGCCCATTACGATACAATTAGTGCAGAATGGGTATCAAACTATTCTCTCTGTAAAGAATGGTTGGAAGCCAATATTATTCACCAACACCGGATTCCACAAGCAACCAATATGCAAGATTATGTCCTAGAAATGTTTTTGAAATTGTTGGCCACATATAATGATTCACTAATTTATCGTAAAAACACCCATCAAGTAAGCGAGGAAATTAAACGAGAAGCGTGTGCGATAGTGCAAGCAGGTTCTTTGTTTACACTTAAGGGGCAAAAATTACTCAAAACCTTCAGTTTTCGATTAAATTCAAGCAAAGGAAAATTAAACCCCGGAACCACTGCAGACTTGATTGCATGCCTACTTTTTCTTACAAAACTATTAGGAAAATTACCCGAATATTTCGATCCGCTATCCCCTATGTGATAATTTTGACAGCGGTTTCGTATTTATCCAACAGGATCTTCAAATGATTTGGGTCAATTTTTAGGTCCAATGCGGTAGATTGGAGACTTTTAGAACCGTCGAGCAAACGTGCTAATTGATTAAGTATTGCAAAATCAGATTTAGTGAATCCTTGCATCGATAGTAGGGGGATCAAATCCTCGGGAATATGTACCATCACTGGTTTATAATCTTTCCGCAGAATTATTTGTCGTTGTAATAATTCCGACAGATATTGACTTAATTTTGTCTTGGTCATATCGAAATTACTAGTCAAATTTAGATAAGAACTCCCTTCCCCGATAAATGCAAGTAATTGTATGATTTTTCGGGAATTATATTTCCCAATAAGCATAAGATTTTCGGTGCTACCTTCATCTAAAAAGAGTGGAGCCTTGATTGTTGCCCTAAATATATCCCATTTTTGAAAGGGTAACCGTAGGGTGATGATTTCGGATTTCCAGAGAAAAAACAAAATTTCACGTAAGTGCTTAATTTCGATTGCATGTATATCTGCAAACTCTTGAATGGTCCAAGTACCATCCACCTTTTGCCAAATTTGTTTATTGAAATCTAATTCAAATTCCTCTTTGGCAAAGATGCGAATGAAGGACAGCGCTCCAGTATGTGTTTCCGCCAAAGACTCGGATATTTCAATGCGTTTTTCGGGAATTAAAAAATTCGGAAGCAAATATTCAGACATAGATTTGGCAAGGGTACAGAGAAAATCATGTTTCTGACCAAATTCATTCTTCGGAGAATCTGTTTCGGCTTGATTCAATGGGATAGAATTGGTGGAATCCCCACTTATTTCCAAATGAGCCAGAGACGGAATTTCACTTTGGTCTTTCTTGAACTCCGTTGAGGATGGTGGGTTTTGCGATGATTCTAGAGAGTTGATGGAATTTGGGAATCCACTCTCATCCCCAGTATCGCTGATTTCGGATTTAAAAGAGACTTCACTTGCTCCATTTGTAGATATATCGGAGGAATTTTCATGCATTCTGGAGTCTGTGGAGTTCCCATTTAAAGATATGGGAGGAATTGGAGGAATGGTGTATTTTGTGATATAATCCAATTCCAGATCTTCTAAGAGGACCTCCAACATAGTGGTTATTTTCGGGGCGTACTTGGTGGCTACCACAACCAAAATCAACGCATCATTATGGGCAAAATGGTAGACTAGCGGAAACTTTACGTTTTCTAATTGAATTTTAATTTCTGTGGCATTTTCCAACCATTCATGATCAGTCAAAATAATTCCTTGATCCGTGAGGATCTCCATGAAATTCAGGTCAAAATAGGGATTATCCAATGAAAGATTATCAAAAGAAGTAATAATGGTTCCAGAATTTGCTCCAACGAGCATAATGTGTAGAAAGCCGTGCATAATTGCTTGAATCACCTGTTATTTTGTCCAGATACTATAAGAGGGAATATGGTAAATTCGGAAATAGGATTTCAAAAAAAAATTATTAGGGAGGAGAGAGAATGAGAGGTAAGTTTGTCAATAAATGGGGTTAAAAGCCAAATTTAGACCACTCGTCTTCTTCTTCCTCTTCTTCGTCCTCCGCTTCTTTTTTTTCCTTGGGTTTATCGTCAGAATACACCGAATCTTCTTCAGCTTCATCTGCTTCAGAGTCACCAAAAGAAAATAATTCGTCATCTTGCTCGGACCCTCCATCATCTGAGACCGATACCACTGGTCCCTTAGAAGTTTTATCTTTTGATGGCACCGTTGTACCGCCGACATCTTCCATATTCTTGATGTCATAAACTTCTTGATGCTTTTCGCCCTTTTCGACTAATTTCAAGAAATCTCCATGAATTTTAATCGAAATTGCAGAGTCAGAATCCAATAATCGTAAGGTAACTTCTTCCTTCGCTCCTTCCCGGGGCATTCGAATTACTTGAGCCTTTTGACCGGCAAAGATCCCCGAAACGATCTCGACTGTATCTCCCTCTTCCAATATTTCGGTGACTTTTCGCGGAGATATAACATGCGATATTGATTCCAAGGAAATGGAACCCACAATCTTTCCTTTGACATGTCGTAGTCCAGAAATGGTAATCATTACATCCCGTTGATGAACTGCCTCAATAAAGACATATCCCCGCAATTCTTCCGCAATCATCATACATTTTAAATTTGGAAATGGGTTTAGGACGCGCAATCGATTGAAAATATTCTGTAAAACCGACTTTTCTTGTCCGATAGTGGTGCGCACCGCAAATATAGTTGTTTTACTACCTGATTCGTCGGATAATTGGGGTTGGTATGCCATAATAGTGACCTTTTTAATGTTGATCTTGTCGATTTTCCTAAAATCTCGTTTTTTCCAATTGAGGTATTAAGGAAAAGCAGTAATGATTTAAATATTTGATTTCCAAAAAGGTTTTGGATTTCTTTGCGGGATCCGGCTCAACGGGCGCTGCTTGTTTAGAGTTAGGCCGCCGTTTTATTTTGGTGGATAATAATATTGAAGCGCTGCGAGTGATGGCGAACCGTTTCTGTGAAGAAAAAGATATTGAATGGATTGGCTTTTCGCCAAAAACCGATAGTTAAACCTATGATGATACATGGGCGGTTTTAGCGTTAGTGAGTCTAATCAGGTCCTGCACGGCCAATTGAATTTGCAGCCCCC
>JABCSI010000350.1 GCA_018238965.1 Promethearchaeota archaeon | reverse complement strand
TTCCACACTTGCAAACGTTCAGGCATATTTTCGCTTCACGGGTAGAAGTGCCCACGCGGCAGCAGCGCCCCACCTTGGTAGATCTGCCTTGGATGCAGTGGAATTAATGAATGTTGGCGTTAATTACTTGCGGGAGCACATCATTTCCGAAGCAAGGGTTCATTATGCAGTTACAAATACAGGCGGAAACGCACCCAATGTTGTGCAAGCTAATGCAGAAGTCTTATATTTAATTAGGGCTCCTACGATTCTTCAAGTGAATGAAATCTATGATAGGGTAATAAGTGTTGCCAAAGGAGCTGCAATGATGACGGGTACCGAAGTCGAAGTTGTGTTTGACAAAGCCGCTTCAAATTTCATCCCCAATGACGTGGTTGGAGATGTGTTGTTTAAGCACTTTCAAAAAATTGGCGGACCGAAATTCACAGATGAAGAAAGAGAATTTGGTAAGAAGCTTCGGAATACATTTCAAGATGCAGGAGCTGAAGTGGCTATGTTTGCCAAATTTATGAAAAATCTGGACCCCAAACTAATAGAGCAATTCCGTAAAACTATACTATTTGAATTTGTGTTGCCGAATTTCAAGTCCAAGATTGTTGCACCAGGGTCTACGGATGTCGGGGATGTGAGCTGGGTTGTACCTACCAATCAAATCGGAACAGCTTGCATGGTATCGGGAACTCCTGCCCATTCTTGGCAATTGGTAACCCAGGGAAAAATGGATATTGCCCATAAAGGAATGATGGTGGCAGCCAAGGTTTTGGCTTTGTCTGCTTTTGAATTCTTTGAAAATTCGGAACTGATCACCCAAGCTAAAGAGGAGTTGCAACAGACTTTAGGAGGAACAGGATATGTATCTCCCATTGCACCGGAAATTAAACCGAATATAGCCGATTGGGTGAAAACGGAAATGGAACATCAATAAATTACAAATAAGTGCAGAATATTGCGAGATAATACAAGATCTTCCTTTTTTATTCTTTCTAAATCTTAATTTTCAATTAATTAATCCTCTCTGAAGTTTATTGATCGATTTATGCGATAGGTTTCTTATATTTGCGAAAGATTTTTTTAAGTCAATACATATAAATAAATTATATGAATATGTATTCAATTACCTATTCATATAAAAAAGGTGTCTTCTATGTCTCCCGTATACAATTTAAAAATCGCAATTCCAAGTACAAGTTCGGAAGGACTTAGTGCTATAGTTACTACCCGCTTTGGCCGTTGTCCCGCCTTTACCATTGTCAATCTCAAAGATAATGAAATCGAAGAAGTAAGTATTGTTGATAACGCTGCTTCCGGTGCCCGCGGTGGTGCTGGTCCCATGGCAGTCCAACTTATCGCCGAAGAAGGCGTTAAATGTGTGATTGGTGGTCATTATGGACCCAATGCCGCAAATGCCCTTAACCAAGGAAAGATTCGAATGTTCGGACCCGCTTCTAACCCTTCAATCACCGTAAAAGAATTAATTGAAGAATTCCTTGCTGAAAAACTCGAGGAAATTACATCCGCCACTAGCCCTGGGCATGTTTAATTAATCTATCCATCAATCTTTATTTTTAATTTCTAAATTTATCGATTACTTTATTTTTTTGTTAACTGAACCCATCAGGAACCTGCAATGACACAAAATGTAACACAAACCCCAATTGTCACACCACAATCACCCCGACTCCCTAGTATCGCAATTACCGGCGGAAAAGGTGGTACTGGAAAAACCTTAATCGCAACCAATCTCGCTGTCTCGTTCGCGAACGCTGGAAAGCGTGTTCTATTAGTCGACTGCGACGTTGAGAACCCGAATACAAATATTTTACTGGGAAAAAGTTTTGACGACGACGATGTCAAATCCGAACCTGTAATGATTTACAAACCGACTTTTAACAAAGATCTATGCACCCAGTGCGGCCTCTGTCGATCTTCGTGCTATCTCCATGCAATTCTACAATTTCCAGAGCATTATCCAACTCTTATGGAACATATGTGCTCGGGTTGTAAAACCTGTGAACGAATTTGCCCCACAAATGCCATTGAACCCGCGTTCCGTCCAATTGGAACACGATATTTTGCACACGAAGTGAAACCAAACCTCGACTTGATGGTTGGAGAATTGATTCCTTCGGAAGCTTTATCGGCTCATATTGTGGAAAATCTTATTGAGTGGGCCTTTGCACCTGCCCATTCGGAAAAATACGATTTGATCGTGCTTGATTCAGCTCCTGGAGTTCATTGTGATGTTGAAAAGACTCTTCTTGCAGCTGACATTGTTATAAATGTTACTGAACCCACCCCCTTTGGGGAGCACGATTTGAGGCGAATTTTGGAACTGCTCAAACTGGTTGAGAAGAAATCCTATGTTATTATGAACCGTGCCAACCTCACCACCGATGCCCAAAAGATTTTGGACGATGTAACCTCATCGGCACTGGAATATGTTGGGAAAATCGACGTTGATCGCACACTGATAGAGGACTATGCTAAGGGTTTACCCTTTGTCCTCGATCCTCGGGATTTCCCAGCGAAAACACAATTTCTACAAATTTTTCACACAGTGGAGAAAATACTCTCACACTCTACAAATCAGGAGACGATCTAGAACCATGCCCAATAATAAGGATTTATTCAATGTGGCAATAATTTCCGGGAAGGGGGGAGTTGGAAAGACTTCCATCACCTCATCCCTCGCATACAATCTAGCAACTTCAGGACATCCGATGGTATTGGTTGATGGGGATGTTGATGCCCCCAATTTGGCCATCCTTTTTCAGCCCCCAAATAATTCCAATGATCCCAACCAGAAATCGGAAGAGATTAAGGAATATCAAATCCAAACTACCGAAAAGGCGCGCCTCCAAGAGGATCTCTGCACCCATTGCCGTAAATGCATAGATGAGGAATTTTGTTCTTTTGGCGCCTTATCGTGGGATGAAAACGAAGCTTTGCCTGTGATTGATACAGTTGCTTGTGAAGGGTGCCGCGCCTGTAATTTGCTGTGCCCGACGCATGCTTTTGAGATTTATCCGGTCGATAGCGGCACCATTCTGGAATATAAGACGGAAGAGGGAATCCATTTGATTTCGGGAGAAACTATTCTGGGATCCCAAACCAGCGGAAAATTGGTAACAGAATTGCGTAAAATCGCAGAAAAACGCGCCAAAACCCACGATATACCACTGTTATTGTTAGATGGCCCTCCAGGTATTGGATGCCCCGTATTAGCCGCAATTACCGGGATGGATTATATCATCTTAGTGACGGAACCCACCAGTGCGGCGCTTCACGATGTCGAACGGGCAATCACCATAATCGAATCGTTCCATATCCCCTTTGGAATG
>JABCSI010000114.1 GCA_018238965.1 Promethearchaeota archaeon | reverse complement strand
ATAATTAGGGAGAGCACTAAAGGAACCAAAAAAAATCATAAAAATCAAAATTATTGTTTTTTTTCTTTGGATAATAAACACCAATTTACCATTTGTGTTTGAACTTAAAAATGTATACAAAGTTAAAACCAATAGCGAAATCAGAGAGAACGAAAAAGAGAAGGAAGAAATGAATAAGAAAAAAATAAAATTGGTGATAACTCTGAATGGACATTACCAGTGGCCTTGGGCGATCATGGCTGCGGCTACTTTCTTGAAACCGGCTACGTTCGCACCGAGCACGTAATTTCCTGGTTGACCGTATTCTTTGCTGGCTGCATAGGCAGAAGCATGGATACCGATCATAATTTCATGCAATCGGGCATTGACTTCTTTGCGACTCCAGTGGCTGAAGGATGCATTCTGGGCCATTTCTAAACCAGATGTCGCAACACCACCTGCGTTCGCTGCTTTACCTGGGCCGAAAGATACATTGGCCGCTAAAAAAAGGTTTGTTGCTTCTAACGTGGTTGGCATATTCGCACCTTCGGAAACGGCAATCACACCGTTATCGATGAGCATCTGTGCATCGCTGGCATCAATTTCGTTTTGTGTTGCACTTGGGAAGGCTAGATCACATTTGATATCCCAGGGGCGTTTATTTGGACGAAATTCAACACCGAATTGGTCTGCGTATTCTTTAATGCGGCCTCGTCGGAGTTGCTTCAATTCTAAAAAGTATTCAAAGCGTTCACCGGAGATACCCTCAGGATCATAAATGGAACCCGATGAATCGGATAAGGTAACCACTTTAGCCCCGAGTTCATTGAGTTTCTCAACAGTATATTGGGCAACATTGCCGGAACCAGAAACAGTAGCGATTTTACCCTTGAAATCAGTCTCACGAACCTTCAACATTTCTTGGGCAAAATAAACAGACCCATAGCCGGTGGCTTCTGTTCGAATTCGAGAACCGCCCCAATCAAGACCTTTGCCGGTCAACACACCCTCAAAGGATTGGGTGATTTTCTTCCATTGTCCATACATATATCCAATTTCCCGACCGCCAACACCGATATCACCTGCAGGCACGTCAACCGAGCCGCCGATATGTCGATACAATTCGGTCATGAAACTTTGACAGAAGCGCATAACTTCGTTGTCGGATTTACCCTTAGGATCGAAATCTGAGCCTCCTTTGCCTCCGCCCATTGGCAATCCGGTCAAAGAATTTTTAAATATTTGTTCGAACCCGAGGAATTTGATAATTCCGAGGTAAACGGAAGGATGGAAACGCAATCCACCTTTGTAAGGGCCAATGGCGGAATTAAATTGTACACGGAATCCACGATTTACTTGGATTTCGCCTTGATCGTCAACCCAAGGTACTCGGAACATGATGACTCGCTCCGGTTCTGTGAGACGTTCGAGGATTTTTTGTTTTTGGTAGCCCGGATTTTTGTCAAACACGGGTTTTAGACTTTCGAGAACCTCTTTTACTGCTTGGTGATATTCCAATTCACCTTGGTTCTTCTTTACCACGTTATGGTAAATGCGGTCAATATATTCTTGTCCTGACATTTTTACTCAACCTAAATTGGTATTTGAAATTAATTAAATTATTTTGAATTTTTTTATGGGTTGCATATCCCACGGAGAGTTTCCATCTACAAGCACCACCATTTGATATTGAGAGATGAACGCAAGACATAGAAACTGTGTGGGAACAGCGTGGGAATGCCACCTAAAAAACCTTCAGTGGGTTACGATTAGAAACACCACTTTTAAATTCCGCGAAAATCTACCGTTAACAAAAGTCAACAAAAACTTGGACATTTCTAAACTTTTCAAAATGGTTAGAGTCTCGAGGTTTAAATATCACAATTCGATGAATAGATTAGACTTGGTTTTTCCATTATTGGATCAAACACATCCTAACCATAACAGTTTAATCGCTGAATTCTGTTATGGGGGTGCAACACACCTTAAAGCATTCAATTCAGCAGCCAAGAAATGGAAATTAACCAAGATCATACCAATAAAAAATGAGTTGCGATAAATAGATAATCCAAAATAAAAAACAGTAAATAAGTGACCAAAAAGAAGATACATAATTTGTAATCACCCCTCGCGCGTAGGAGGGGTCGGACAGGGAGATCAAAAAATTGGTGTCCAAGTTTGTCCATATTAATACTATGCGTAAAAGGTGAAAAATGTGCATAAACTTTAGCAATTTTGATCAAAATAGTAAAAATGAGGGTTAAAATAACTAAATTTGTCAAATATCGCTTGTAAGAAATTACAGAAAGCACCCGTTAACTGCTAGAGAACTAATTACCAACTATCTACTAACTACCTAAGGATTGTCATAAATTATGCAAAATTAACGATAAATTATACAAGAATTGCCCTGAAATGCATATCCTTTCTCAAGCGCTTGGCGAGTAGATAAAATTCCGAAGTTAGATTGCTCGCATCTTGGAGAAGGGTGCTCAATTTAGATGACAGATCATAATGATCCCCATATATCCCCAAAGTCTGTTCATCACCTTCCTGTTTAAATTTAATTCGAGCTTGGGTTAACACAGAGGTAATTTGCTTAGCATCTGCAGATGAAAGGGGTTGAATTTTGGTTTTTATGTTGCGGGCAAATTTGGGAAATTCCATTTTATAGTGGCGGGTTCTAATCTCCATATACTCCATAATTACCTCAACCCATATAAAAAGAGAGTGGAGGTTCAATTTTCGGATTGTTGGAAGGTTTATTTGATTCGATATATGTCGGACTCTCAAGGAAAAACAGAATTTGATTAATTATTTGGATATTTGTCGATTTAAAACGTTAATCGTCGAATTATGTTGTGAATTGTCGAATAAAGGCAATTTTTGTCGAAATTTGACCGAACTAAGACTAATTTGAAGACCTCCAAGGGATACTATTAAATAGATGTTATTCTCCTAGTTAATCAAGCATGGTCTTACAAGAATTTTCCATTCACGAGACCGTCTCATCTTTCGAGCTTGTCTCAAACGAATTTTATTCCCCACAGCAAAATTCAACTAAAATTAAGCAGAAAAAGAAATTTAAGCGAAAGACGTGTTCAATATGTGGAAAGCGGGTAAAGGGAGCACAAGCGCTTTCCCAACACACCAGATCGAAACATCCAAATTCCCTTCGTAAAAAATTAAGGGGAAAAGCGAAGCAAGCGATTTCAAAAACGGTTATAGGATCCGGACAAAAGGGAGTTGTATGCCCTACATGCGGGATGGATTTTTCAACCAAGGATGGAATGTATGCACATTATAATGCCAAGCATCAATTTTCCTCGGTAGTTTTGGATGAAAATCTTTCTTCAAGTGTCACGCAAGTTCGACAAACGGCAGAATTGTTTAAGATAATTATATTTCCCTTCCCCAAACAACTCCAAGGAAAGCCGGATAATAAAGTTCTGGATGAATTGGTAGAAATGAAGACAGGATTAATAACCCGAGACAAGTATTTCGCTAAAAAGGCTGCAATTTTTATCGCACCTGTATTCCTTCTCTGGAAAAACACTATAATAAAAATAAAATAAAGAAATTACTTCTTTATTCTTACATTGATATCATGCTAATCCACATCACTGATGTCAAGCCTTTTTTTAAAGAATTGCTCTAAATCCTTACGATTTTCACGTATCTTTGTTTCAAAATCCAGTTCATCAGAACCGGCTATTCCGTTTAATTGCTCCAACGCAGTTAATTGCCTACTGCCGTGAATGAGCATAATAACATATATCTTATTTTGATCTTCAATATACCTATAGATTAAACGATAGGGCTTCAAAATAATTTCCCGATCATTCACATTGTCTGATTCAGGAACTTTTCGTCCTATTTTAGGAAATCTATTCAAATTAACTAAAGCTTCATCAACGTTTTCTAAAAGAGAAAAGGCATATTGTGGGGATGATTTCGAAAGGTAGGTTAATATAGCATTTAAATCAAAATCTGCATCTTTCGTCCATTCTATGGATACCATTTCTTTCGTAATTTCTCCATCACTTTATCATGAGGGATAGTCTCCCCGGCTTCAATCTGTCGTTCGGCTTTTTGAATTTTTTGTCTTACAAACAAATGATATTGGATATCTTCGATGGAGACATCTTCAGGTAAATTGTTGATTAACTTCACCACTTCTTGCTTTATGTTTGATCCTTCACTCATTCGTAATCACTATATATATATAAAAAGCATAAATAAAAATATCTTCATATTTTGAAGAAAGGTAAAAATTACGATTTAGAAAAATTCGGAGAGACAATAGGGAATTTGGGGGAACCACGAATTCAGAACGGCCCGTGAAGAAGAATCTAAGCCATGGATCCACCCAAAATACTCAAGTTCCTCCAATGAAGAGATCCCATATAATAACGAGGACAACCCCCCAATAGAAACAATTATTCCTTGGTTTTGGGGTAAATCGTTTAGTTTTTCTATAGAAAGTTGACCATCCGCGGTCGATAATCGATAGTGCCCAGTATTCCAGGGCGCCATTTCATCGCTCACACTAAATACAATTTCTCCAGGCGAAATAACTGAAATTTCTGAAAGTGCCTTCTCCACGTTGATGATTCGCACCATGGAAAGTAGATGTTGGCGTATATTTACTTTGGTGAAATCCTTCATCCATGCATACATATTTGATTCATGGGGATAGTGGGGTATGAGAACTCGATGGATTTGGTCGCTATGCAAATACAAATAGTGGAGTAAACAGTGTTTTCCCTGCAGCGTACTATGGAAGAATCCCACTCTATTGAAGGTTCCAATGTTTGTTTCTCCAAAAAGCTTAAAGCCGTACCCCGAAATCCCATAGGTTAGAAACCCTTCCGGTTGATGATTCGCATTATAGGCAATGATTGCTGGTGTATCTTTACCGTCAATAAATTCTCGCCATCGTCTCGGAGGTCGAATTGTTCCTCCGTTAAATTGCTTCATCGTGTGGGTATGTAAATTCTGAAAGATCTCTCCAGCATTTGCCACAGTGGTACGCTCCAAAGTATAACCGGCAGGTAAAACATTCCAAGGGCTCAGCCATGAAGGATTTACTTCCAAAAACACATGGGGAGCAGCATTAATGTAACCGAATTGCTGGTAATAGGAATCTTTGAAGGGATAGAGTGTGCTTACTGCAATATCTTGCTTGTAGTTTTCGAAAATTGTATCTTCCATCAATTTACGAACGTTTCCGCGGCGTCTGGTTTCCGGACTTGTTGCGACCATACCTATTCCAGACATCTTTTTCATTGAACCACGAACATTCTGTATTAACGGAATGCTTCTGAGAACGGCAACTACTTGTTTGTCCTCTATTGTTACGTAATGATCTTCTCCAATAAAGGTAAAATTTCTACCCATTTCTTTAAGCTCCGCGGGTGACAGACTATAACTTAAATAGTTCAGATCCAAAATACGATCCTTATCCTTTTGCTGGGCTTGTCTAATTTCTATCATGGTGATCCCTTTGAAGGTAAATTGAGAAGTAATAATGCTTGAAGAATCCAAGGCAGAATCTATTAAAAATCATCTTGTCATCAGAAAACATGGAAATCTAGATTCAGCGAAAAATCAATAATCCATTGATAATCCTATTCCAAGTACTAAAAGTGAAAGAAAATCTATGTTAATCGACTGCTAAAGATTAAAGATTAAGGGATACGGGCTAAATACCCATTCGGATAATGGATATTTGACTTTTTAGAATTAGAATTTGATTTATTTGATTTATCTGATTTTTTAGAATTTTCAGCATTTAATTCATCCGGTTTTTCAGAATTTAATTTATCAGATTTTTCAGACATAGCTTAAGCATAGTAAATGAATACTCTATATATTTGCGGAGAGAAATAAAGATTGGAAGAAGAAAAAACACATTATTCCATCAAACTATCCATCAAACTATCCATCAAACAAACTTATTGCCATTTTCCACGAAGCTTTTATTTCTTGGGCTGAACCTGTATATCCACGAGTTCCTCTAAAGATTTTTCGATTTTCTCCATTGTTTTTCTTAATTCATTCCCATACTCGACTGAACCCATTGTTACAGATGTAAGAATTTGATCCGCACCCCCAATATCGACTAAATTGATCAATCCGTGTTCATAAATACAAACCGCTTTGGTAAGAGCGAATTCCCGATTGAATTTCATGCAGATCATTTGACAGATGGTTATTAAACTGGCACTAAAATGAGATAAGGTTTTCATATGTTCCTGGAGCTGATTCTTAAGTAGATTATATTGCTGTTCTGCTTGCTTTTTTTTATATTGGGAATCTTGGTTAAGTATATCTTGAATTCCTTGGGCTTCCTTCAGGGTACGGCTCCGAGAGAGAAGTTTGCCAAATTCATGACTTTTCCGTGATGTGATATACTTTTCAGGAAAATCTTTAAAACTCAGCAGGTTTTCACGAATTTTAAACACACATTTATCCGAGGCGATGGTAAAATAGTACAATAGGTCCAAATCTTGGCAACAGATGACCAAAGTTTCAACGGGGTTAATGGGGAACATGATTTCCCGCAATTCCCCTAATCCCTCAATAGAAGAAAATTGACCTGCGAAGATTCTTGGCCCTTCAATGGCCAAATTCAGAAATGCGTCAGTTTTTGATGCAAATTGTACTTCATCGGCCACCTGGAACCCAAATAACCCAGAATTTCCCGTCGGTAATTTTAGTAAATTGAAATAATCTGTCAACCACGTATTTTCCGTTGTATCAAAATCAGAAATGTACTTGAATAAAATGTCTTTGATTTTCGTCAATTCTGCCAAATTCACGTAATATATCCTATCCCTAATCTCGAAAATTCGTGGGATTCCCGCGTTAAAATGATTAAATAGAGGTTCGGGGCGTTTCAGTCCATGATTTTTTAAAAATTTCTTCACAATTTTCAAATTTAACAGGATGGGAGTATTTTGGTGGGCGATTGTATCTTGCATTAGGGATGTCTGTCGATAATGTTTGCTCGTTTCTTCATTCAGATAATTGACTAATTTATGGCGTCCTTCCAAGGACGTATAATCTATATTTAATTCTGATTCATCCCCGAACAAATCCATCCACTCGGGGCTTTTTTCTGAGTCGAATAATGGGATTTGCAAATAATTTACAAAATTATTGAAATTTAACTTGGCAGCGAGAAATCGTATGAGTTCGATAATTGCCCGTCTACCGGGCTCGCTTCGGTAGTCAAATAATCCATTACTTTGGGGGACTTGTAACATCTGCAATTCAAGCAATTTTTGAATTAGGGAAGCGTATGATGTTCCTTTTGGTTCAGTGAGAATAATTTTATCCCAATGAGAATAGGGGGATAAAATTCGGGCGCGTTTGAGTTCATTGAGTGCAGAGACTAAATCCCCGTTCTTTGTTTTAGGTTTAATCTCTTCAAAAATCAACCGATAATAGCGTGGACTCGAATATATCACGAATTCATTCAAACTTATCGAAATCATCCCAACCCCAAAAATTTTTTTAGCCTTCCGTTGTGAAGAAGTATATTCGTTACAATGTTTTCCTTCCTAAAAAAGATTCAAAACCTATAGAAAAAACAATTAATGAAGGAAGGAAAGCCCGAAGGAAGAGAGTAAAAAAATAGAATCACTCGGAAAATCCGAGATAATCCATGAATGATTGTAATTTTTGCTTGGATTCCTCATCACCGGGGTTAAGTTTCAATTTCTTCTTCAAGAAAACGATTTCCCCCTTTTTTTGCTCAATGGCAAGAATAATTTCTTTCCAGTTAGCAAAATCGTTTAAAACCCCTGCGATTTCTTCGTCCTCCTTTAGATCGATCCGATTTTCGCTCTTCGCATCTGAGGATTTTTTTCCTTTCCGGGATCTTTTTCTTCTTGAGGCATGATGTTCACCTTGTGTTCGTTGCCGATTTAAACGTTGGTTGGCATTATGTACCATCCTCTTAATCATGGTTTCATCACTGAAGATTTTTCGAAGGGTTTTTGCCAGAATATCATCATATTCTTCGATATCGCCAGGGTGAATATCATCCTTGGTTAAAATTTCTTTCAAAATAACATATGCCATTTCAAGATCTTCCACATGGGGAAGGAATTCGGTTAAAAATCGTTCTCGTTCAGTAACCAAGCTAGCCTGTCCCGCAACATCTTGACTTTGATATATGAGGTTATCTTCATCGTACACCCCTTTCAATTGCTTTTCATCTAAGAGATCTTTTACTATATGTTCCAGAAAATCGAGTTCAGTCTCAGTAACTGCACGTTCCTCAATGAAAGAATGCAAATCAATAAATCCTTCTGCACGGCCCATCCGATTTTTTATTCCCTGTAATGTCAAATACATTTCGTTCTCAACTAACCAAAGACCTTTGATTCTTCCTTCATTGATATTGGATTTAATTATATTTATGATCATCTGCGCAGCAGACTTTAAACGGGTAGCCAAAACAGAAACCTTTAGAACCTCATTTCGTTCATAACTTTCCATCACAAATTTTTCCAGTTTAGCGAGTTCTACCTCGATTTTTGCTTTGGAGAAGATTATTCGATTCCCCACAATAAGATAACCGTCGGGTCGATTCAAACTATCAATAAATTCCAGCAGTTCCTTGTAATCCATCTGTAGATCCCGCATCAAGGGTTTGAATTCACACTCATCCAATACCATCAATCTGGATGCGATTGCATTCAGTTTTTCATCAACCTTAAGTGCTATTTCCTCTTCATCGATTTGTAATTCCACCGCCAAAGCCTTAATTTTAGATTCACGAACTTCTTTATTGCTTTCGCGTTGAATTTCGGCGATACGCTTCTTTACTTGTTTGGAAAAAAAGAACCTGGATTTCTCACGATTCCAAAATCCATTTTTCTTCTTAAACACGGGTTTAACTACTTTTCGGTAAATTTCAACGGGAATTTCAAGCTCCTTAGCAATTTTTTCAAGATTGACTTCTCCTATTTGTTCGCAGGTGCTGATTGATTGTTGAATACGCGTCATACCCAAATTTGTTAGCCATATATGATCGGTGTGGAAATCGGTAAAAAATTTATCGCGGCAGAATTGTTCCAAACGGAGAAAATTTTCTTGGCCAAATTGCTCTCGATATGGTTTTAAATCAATTATATTCTTTCGAGTCATAACATTCTCTATATCTCTTGTAAGTTTGGGGAAAGTGAAATAATTGGATTTTGTAATATCAAATATGCCTTTAAATATCTCTTCATCAATGATTTCGGCGAGAATTCCATCAATCAAACGTACTTCATACCTTTTCCTAATTCCTACCAAATCAATAGTGCCGTTTTTTCGCAATATATTTATGATTTCATTCTTGATATATTGTACGCTGTAGAAGGAATCCTGTGAAAGAAATCCCCGAATTTCGCCTTTATCCATTAAATCTCGAATTAATATAGCACCAATGGCAGAATTTGTTATTCCAATATGTTGAAAAGTTCGATGGATGGTCTGAAGGTCAATTTTCGTCTCTGATAAAAATTTAAAAAGCTCAGCTTTGTCAAAATGGATCATTTTTTTGTGATGTTTTTCAGTATAAAACAGGGCAAAATCAAGGGTATCGTCGAGTTCTTCTCGCATATACGATTCAACATCTTCAACTTCCATACCCTCTTCTTCCGCCATTTGGTGCAAATCCGTATACCGGACAAATGGAGGATGTTGGTTGATGATACGAAGGATTTCTTTTTTAGATGCTCTCTTTTTAGCTGCCAAGGGAGGAATTTCAATTATTAGCAATGATAAAATGGCGTCATTTCGGGAAGAATTAGTGCTTCCTTCGTAAATCGTGATAAGTTCATCTAAATATTTTTTTATTACTCGTAAAGATAATTTAGGCTGAATTTTGTGCAAAATTGTTGAAACTATACCTAAAACCTCAGTCTCGGTTTCAATTTGGAGACATTTAACAAGACTTCTGATTTGGACCATGAACTCAGCCGAAGCTGTATCGGGAAATTTTTCGAGAAAATATGCAGTGTTGCTCCGAATTTCTGAGTCAGAATCTTCCAACAATTGGATGAATAACCTAATCTGTCCTGAATCTATATCATTATTCTGGTCAAATTGATAGATTAACCACCATCCCAAAGTTATTATTGTATTAACCCGTTCCTTGAGTGACCCATCTTGAAGATAGGATTCTAAATAAGAAAATAGATCAGAGGGAATGATTTCGGGTAATTCTTCGGCCAAAATAGAGATAATATATAGATATACGTTGGCATTGGATGGATTATTTTTCAAAATTTCTAGGATTTTTTGAACTTGTAAATCTATCTTCGCATCCTTGCCCTTATCATGTAATTGGTTAATTTTTGCAACGAGTTTGGTTAGGGATTTGTCTAAATTTTCTGGGGGAATATCAATTAGCATTTTTTCTTTCCTCATGTATTCTAATGTGAATGTTAAAGCCCCCCACCAAAAAAAAATAATGGTAACATTCTCAAATTATGATGATGGAATTAATCAGGAAAAATTCGATTGAGATTTTCGGGTAGTTCACTTATAGAATTCAGAAGAAAATGAGGATTCTCCATATTAAGAATATTTTGCGTGCTGTGTCCCGATAAAACACCGATAGAAATTACTCCCGCATTATGAGCTGCTTGCAAATCACTGGAATTATCCCCAATAAAGCACACACGGGTTAACTGAATCGAATCTATGAGTCCCTGAATCTTTAATTGTTCCAACGCACCCAAAATTGGCAAGGGGCTCGGTTTTAATTCGTAGCGCTTTTTATCATCTTGGGAAATCAAAACTGAAAAATAATGTCCGATTTTCGTTCGTTTCAACCAATAATTAACCCTTTCTTCATTTGAATTGGTAACTATACCCATAACAATCCCCGATTCGTGAAGAAGTTTAAGGGATTCGGTGACGCCATCAATCAGACCATTATGTTGCTCTTCATAATTTTGCATCCTCTTCCCAATATGGACAAAAAATTGCCATCTACGGAAGAACGAGGGAAGAATATCGCTAAATGAAGCATTCATGGCACGTAGACTTGACCAATGACTCAGGCGAGAAGATAATTCAAATCGCTGAATGATTTCCCTTGAATCTATGGGAGTTTGGTTTGGAAAATTCCATCGATATTTGGGATCTTGTTGCAATTCATTCGCTAAAAGCTGAATTCCAATAGACTCTAATAATACACCATCAAAATCAAACA
>JABCSI010000349.1 GCA_018238965.1 Promethearchaeota archaeon | reverse complement strand
ATAAGAGCGGAATGAACTTCTCCGATTTTTTTACATAATTGTTTATAATGGATAAATTTGTCAATTGGTTTTTAGATTTCCCACGTACTAATTATCCACTCATTAGCGACCATAACCTTATAAGGGCGGGGAATGTAGGTATGGCATGAACCAAAAAAAGACACAAGATCGTATATTGAAGAAACGATCATCAAAGAAATTAACATCGAAGCAGGATGGAGTGGCCCCCAAAAAAAAGGAACTTCTAAAAGTGAGCATCCTTTCCACCAAAGATGAATCAATTAAATTCAAGTTTTTACAAGCAGTTGGGGCTTCAAAGAGATTTAGCTCATCAATTAGGGCGATTATGGGTGTGGAAATTGCCATATCACAGTTTTCTGCGAGTAAGATGTATTCGATCCAGTATTGGCTCATTGAAAATGCAACTTGCTTTGAATCCTTATTACCTACCTTTCTTATGGCATCTTGGGGGGTTATTTATTTCTATCGTATTTCAGATGCACTCAAAAGGAAACGGCTGGCCTCAATAAAATCCGGCATAAAATCCAAGATGCACATTTTATTTGTGGGCTATGATGCGGTTCTCCCCGAACTCCCGGAGGAGATCGACCAAAATATCCCTCTAATCCAAACCTATTTTCCCGCTTGCCATTCGATGTATATTTCAGTGGAAGAAAAAGGACCAAATGATGCCTTGGTTAACGTTTTGGATGAATTGATTAGTTTTGATGCAGAATTTTAATATTTTTAAGTACTTTCCCAAGGGATAATTGTTGCTAAAGAATATATGTGTCAATTTGGTTTATAAATTTCCCACTTACTAATTATCCACTCATTAGCGGCCATAACCTTATAAGGGTGGGGAATGTAGGTATGGTATGAACCAAAAAAAGGCACAAACTAGCATATCGAAGAAACGAAAATCAAAGAAATTAACATCGAAGCAGGATGGAGGGGCTCCCAAAATAAAGGAACTTCTAAAAGTGAGCATCCTTTCCACCAAAGATGAATCAATTAAATCCAAGTTTTTGCACGCAGTTGGGGCATCGAAGAGATTTGACTCATCAACAAGGATGACTATGGGCGTGGATTTTGCCACGTCGCGGTTTTCTGCAAGTAAGATGTATACGATCCAGTATTGGCTCATTGAATATGCATCTTGCTTTGAACCCTTATTACCCACCTTTCTTAATGCATCTTGGGGGGTTATTTATTTCTATCGCATTTCAGATGCAATCAAAAAGAAGCAGCTAGCCTTAATAAAATCCAGAGTAAATTCCGAGATGCATCTTTTATTTGTGGGTTATGATGTGGTTCTCCCCGAACTCCCCGAACTCCCGGAGGAGATCGACCAAAATATCCCCCTAATCCAAAAATATTTTCCTGCTTGCCATTCGATGTATATTGCAGTGGATGTGGAGCAACCAGAGACAGAGACAGAGACAGAGTCTGGTGATGCTTTGGTTCACGTTTTGGATGAACTGATGAGTTTTGATGCATAAAAAAGAAAAATCTATGAAACAAAATTTCAAATAGAATCAAACATTGAGAGAAACAAAATGGCAAAAAAGAAAGCGTTATCCTCGTCCCTGTCCCCGTCCCCGAGCAAATCTTCCCAAACAATGATTTTAGGCCCATTTAAGGATTTTACCGATGGCATTCTTAAAGATCTCGAGAAAGGCACAATTCCCTGGAAAAAACCGTGGGATGCTTCACATCGAAACCTATTCACACGGCACCTTTATGCCCCAATCAATCAACTATTTCTGAGCCGTTCTAAATATAAATCGCGATATTGGGCAACCCGTCGAGAACTGGAAGAAATTGGATGGTTTCTCAAAAAGGATGCGAAATCTTTCCTGATTAAGGCCTATGGGGCAAATTTATGTCAAGTTTTTAATCTTGAGGAGCTTGATGGTGTGACATTAAGTTCATCACCTCGAATGTTTAATATGCAACAATCGTGTGATCGTGTTGAGCAAATAATCAAGTTTTGGCAACGCTGCAATCTAAAACCTATCGCGTTTACCGGTGATGACAAAGCATGCTATACCCCCTATTACGATTCTATTACAATGCCCTATAAAGAAGATTTCACCGACATTGATTTATATTATTCAACAATATTACATGAATTAGTGCATCTAACCGGTCATCCTTCCCGTCTTGGGCGTCATAATTATGAAATTCAATGGCAAAACCATGTATATTCCAAAGAAGAATTAGTTGCAGAAATTGGTTCCGCTCAGCTTAGAGGCTATGTTGGTTTTCAACGTCCAATTCTAGTCGAAAACTCCCAAGCCTATATTCGCGATTGGATGAGGAGATTAAAAAACCATAAAGATTGGCTTCCTTGGGCGGCTAAAGAGGCGAGTGAAGCCGTTAAATATATTTTAAGGTTTGATAAGCAATGGTTGTTGTCTCAACTAGAGAATTATGGAACTCAACTAAGTAATATCGGGAGAAAAGTAGGGAGAAAAGCAGGGATAGAAGCAGGTAGGAACATTGCGCAGTTAGGATTGGACTGTAAGAATCTTCACGCATTAATTACCGATGAAAATTTTAGCTCATTTATTTTCGCCTTATTGAGGATAAATTGGAAAAGTGCGTTTGAGGATTGTAAATCAAAGAGACATGTAGCGAAAATAAAGAAGTGTCAAAAATTCCTCAGATTTTATCTATTTGAAGAAAGTTAGGGAATACTGCCACTTTTCCAAATTCGGGAAAGTAATATTCCCCAGTTGTAAATCCTACCTTTTTTGATCAAACAAAGAAGGGAAGCGATTGATGGATTACATTGCAGAGGATTGTAAGGGCGATTCTTTCCCCGTTAATGGAGAACAGACTCCTTTAAGCATTGTAAATTCTCTGTTACAGGTCTTTTCTGCGGTTCTCACGACTAAACAAATGCATTGATGGATTCAACTAAACATATCGAAAGTTTCAGGGGGTAGTGAAATAAGAAATGGTATGTTATTTGCCATCAAAATAGAAAATAAATAGTAAATGGAGAAAATATGAATAATTCACTTCTTATACGGTTGTTCGTTTCGCTGATACCTTCTACGTAATTTTCATAGAGGTCGATCGTTATCTATAATCTCCCTGAGCTTTTGCGATAACAATTTAAGATCAAAAGGTTTTTGTATAAATCCAACTATATTTTTTGATTTCATTACACGTCCCCTGTTTTTATATAAGATGCTCTAAGATGATTACATCAATCAAAGTTACTTCAGGATACGCTGCAAACTCCAAACTGTGTGGGAAACGCACGTATAAATTCAAGTCGGGTATCAATTTGGTGGTGGGTCAAAACGGTACGGGCAAGTCCTCTTTGTTGAAAGTCTTGGCAGCACCTTTATAGCCAAAGACTGGATGGCCAT
>JABCSI010000113.1 GCA_018238965.1 Promethearchaeota archaeon | reverse complement strand
GTGATTCATCCAGAATAAATTCGTAATCGTTAGAGAAATAATTATCAACGTAATTTAAAGTGTCTTGCAAATCCTCGTATTCACTATCGACAACATTAATAATAATTTTATCAAGAATCAAATCCGGGGAAGTAGGATCACCCCATTCCAGCAAATCACAGTAATCTTCAAAATTTACCATAATCCCAGGGGCGGTATTAAGATTTGCCTCGGAAGATCGGAAATTGAAGATTCCAGGCATCCCTTTGGAAATGCCTATAACTTCAAATACGGTGATATTTCCATAGTCCCCATCCACATTTGGATCCCGCATTGTTATTTTAATCTCAGCTGGTAAATCGGATATTCCCAAGCCATCAGCGAGACTCTTGGCAATAATACACTTTCGCGATGATTCAATCACTTCTTGAATTAATTCATCGGAACTTCCCGATTCCCACATAAGCATGTCCCTATCTATTGTATCATAGTAGTTCTCATCGACTCCAATAAGATTGCAGTAATAATTACGAAAATCACCCATATCTCCTGCAAAGGAATTTAGTTTTTGGATTCCTCCAAATAATGCTTCAAAATCCAAATTTTCGTCAAATCCTTCCGCACCCATACTGAATAATATCGAGGTAAGTTTTACAAAATCGATAGGGCTATTGGTAATAATGGGGGCAGCGCTTTGAATTCCAGGCAATTCCCTTAATTCGTCTAACAGTTCCCTAGTGATAGAATTTTCCGCTTCAATAGACCCCATATTGGACATAACAAGATCCCCACCGTACTCGAATTCAAAAAAGACTGAATTATTCGCGGTATTCATTTCAAGAACAGAAGAAATGAAGAAAATGAAGGCAAAAGTTAAGGCAAACATGAGGATACTTCCGTTGTTACGTCGTCGATAGCGAATCAAGTTAATCCGATATATTGGATAAAAACGACGAATAAATGGTTTAAAAGCCAGTCCCACTATGCGTTCCAACACAGGTACGAATCCCATTGTTGCTAGAACTAAACCAATTAAGATGAGCAATAAAACTGCTACAAAAACATAATTCGTAAGATTTGGTCCTCCAGAGCCCGAAAGTATACGCGGAACGACTAAGAAGATGAAAATTCCTGCCAAGGCGATTCCAAATCCAATCCCCATTAGTCGAAGGTTAACAGACCCTTCTTTCTTCAAATGGTATTTTTCCCCCGTGTCGTTCCTTCGTGATGGATCAATTGCATTAGCAATAATTAAATTGCTGGCCTTGATGGCTGGGAAAATGGAGATTATACTTGTGATAATCACCCCAATAAGCAAGGAACGAATTATTGTTTGGGGGAGGATGATAAAATCCATCGGAATTATCCAAATATCAAAATAATCAAAGATCCAGTTCAAGGCTGGAGGCGCTACAATTGCCCCCAGAAATGTCCCAAGAAATGTCCCAGTGACGGCTATAATAATCCCCGAAATAAAGACCATTTTAAAGGAAAAACTCCTTCGACCACCCACAACCTGCATTATGCCAAACTCCCTGATTCTTTCTTCCACTGAAGTCGTCAGAATGGAGTTAATTAAAATTCCCGTAATTAACATAGAGAAAAATGTGATAAAATAGAACGTCATGGTCATCATAGTGGACTGTTGTTCTATATTTTGCACTTGCTCCATTTTAGGCAACGAAACTAGATAATCAAAACCTACTTCAATTTGTATCGCTTCTGCAATTACCCTAATTTTGGCCAAGGAGCCTGCGATATTTCGTGTATCGTAATAATTTTCGGGATCCTCAAGAGTTGCGTGAATAGAATTGATTTTTCCCTCCAGATCCATTATTTCTTGAGCATGCTTTAATTCAAAAATGATTACAGTCGATTCTAAGCGTGAAAATCGATGTTCATGTTCTACTATCGCCTGTACAATAAATATATGCTCTTCAGAGCCATATTTTACTGTAATTTCATCGCCTTCATATGCATGGTACAAATTAGCGGCACCACGTGTTAGGATAACATAGCCTTCACGGATCGGTCCTTTAAAGATTTCATCCGTCCGCTCATACTCAAGAGTGTTTTGGCAAATCCACAAATTTCCCATCTCCCCACTCTCTTGCTCCAAGGTAGTGTTAATTCCATACCCTATGATTTGTCGTTTTATATCGAGCTTAAGTACCTCATCGTATTTTTCAACAGAAAACAGACTAAACAACCTTGGATAGAAATGCTCAATATTCTCAATTTTTCCTTCCAATTGTTCCTGTATAATGGTTTCATCAAAATATGGATCATAATTGAGATCTTGGGCAGAAATTTTATCAATAGTTATATCTGCTGAACCTGATTCATTTGTTGCTTGATCGAGATAAGAAAAACTTAAGGAATCGGATAAACAGCCTACTACGGTTAACAGAAAGATGCTTACTAAAACACCTGCAATAGCAAAGAGAGTTTTTACTTTTTGCTTCTTTAAATCTTGGAAAGTATACCTAACAATTTTCATTCTTCATCTACCTCTTCTCTGTGCTTTTCAATTTCTTCAAATAATGAAGTTATATTCTCTGAAGACAAATCATGGGTTAATTTTAAAATTCCTGCCCGATCTTCGGATGTTAAAGAATTTTCCTCATCGTGGGAAAGCGGATTACTTAAAATATATTGTTTGGAGTTCTCAAAATCTTTCAATAGGACCAAATCACACCGTTTACATTTTTGATTCGAGGTGTCGTCCTCAAAGTGGTTCCACAATTTACATGCAGGACAATATTTGGCAACGAATAATGTGGGTTTCGAACAATTCGGGCAATAGAGTTCAAATTCGGGCGAAAGATATAGTTTCCTGCACTTTTTACAATATAATTTTAGGGGCTGATCTTGTTCCCAATCTTTATCCGCCCTTGTTAGAATAATTTGAGACTCTTCCCGAATGTGATTCTCCTCAAAGGATTTCTGTTGCCTCAGCTCAAATAAATTTGGTTTTCGAATATAATCACCTGTCGCTTTCAATTTTCGAATTTTCATTTGGTTCAGAGCAGAATATAAGAAAATACTGAACAGAGCGATGGATCCGCCCAAAAGGAAAATCCAATCTTGGGTTCTAAGGGGGTTGTCTATGTTTAGGGTAATTTTTTCGAATCTTCGATTTCCTTCGGCATCATACACAACAATTATTATCTCAATCGCTTCTCTGTTTGAATATTCCCAAGTATCAATTGTTGAATTTAGTGTATTATTTGTCAGTGTGAAATCGACAGGCTTATTTGCTATCCAAAATTCAGTCCGTTCAATATCTAGGGGTGAATTATCATAGATATAGATAGTAAGGCTAAATAATCCGGAGATTGTATCACCCTCATTAAGATTATGGAAAATAACTTCGGGACTATCATAATCCTTAGTTTTATTTATGTCCAAAGAAAAAGATTTGATTTGCCATCCAGAACGTTGAATAGATCCGCCAGAATCATCGGATGAGAAAAAGAATTGCAGCATTATATCTTCACCAATGAATTGGGTGATATCAATAGCAATAGTGGAAAACTCTAATCCCTCAGTTTCCTCATCAAATATTGATATAGATTCCCAATTTTCTCCTAAATCAGATGAAATGAATATTTCTGCATAATCATCGCCATCGTTTCCATCGGAATCAAATCGTATACGATGTTCGAGATAAAGATATACTTCATTGGTTCCATTTAAATTTATCAAAGGAGTTATCAAACTACTCCTATAATCTTCTCCATATCCTTGGAGTTCCCCAATACCGCAGTAAAATTCTGGATTATCGGTGTAATTTTCGTAGTTATTAACATGATGCCACCCCTCTTTGGGCAATATCCAATATGATTGGGAATTATTATTGGGGAATCCCGATAATATATACTCATCTAAATTCAATTGATCCGTAAAGGGAAAAGGAAGAGGTGATGGTGCATCTAAGACATCCATTTGATAATAGGGAGAAGATACCGTCCCATTCCCAATTGATGTATGGAAACGGAAAGATGTATTTGAAAAATCCCATATATATAATTGAGATGTATAAATTATTTCATTTTCCGTTGAGTTTAGATATTCTCCGGTGTGCCAGATACCGTATTTATTATACATTGTGAAATTCTGGTTATTTATTTCAAGAATTACTTCTTCCGGTAAATGTCCAAATTCCTCCCAATATCCCACTGAAAATTCAAACAAATCTAATTTCGTGTTCATATTCGATTGGTAAAACGGTTGAGTTTCATTCAATTTTAAGATAGGGTTCGAAAATACGGGATTATAATTAGTATGTTCGAATTCTGAAGAAATTTGAAAGTGATCCAGCAAAATCCCTTGATGGTAAATATAGTTTGAAGATTGAAAATTTCCCCGCAATCGTATTTGAACATAATTATTGTTATATTCACTAAGATTGTATGTTAGGGAAGTCCAATCCTGTTCCAGGTTTGTGAATGTTTCCAGTAATTCCCACCCGGAACGGTTGCTGTTAATCTCAACAGCAAGAAAATCTTCTGGATTTATGCTTAAACGTAATCCTATATTGAGCAAGGAGGAATAATCTTCGCCGAATTGATTTGAAAGGAATACAATGGGAGAATATAAGATGTATTCACTCGAAAGATTGTAATAATTATAAATCAAGGAATTACCTTGCACCATTATTGTGTTTCTATTGGTTTCCGACAGAAAATTACCGCAGTAAAAGGCTTCCCAATCATCCTCATTTCTAAATGGTGTGCGATCCTCGAATGAGTTATTTACAACAACATTACCCCATCCGGAAGAAATGTTTAGATTTTCTCCATAAAAGAGAAGGAAATTTTCATCATTTTCAATATCCCACAAATCTACGTCAATACCTTCTCCCATAGTAAAATTAGTTCCAGCATAATGATGGATTGAATTCACAATTATATGGGCAGGGGAATCTTTAAGATGATAAGTTGTTAGGTTCCCTGTTCGGGCTATGAAATAATAAGAAAAATTCCCGGAATGTGTGAAATTAACTTCAGTGAAATAGATGCAACCATCGTCATATATGTTCTCCAATTCATCATCCTGATCGAGGGAATAATTTAATGCTAAATCTGGGAATACTAATCGAATATAGGTCGCGGGGATATTTTCAACCTGGGTGTAATTGATTTCAAATCGATAAGTGTCTAAAGTATCATTATAATTCAAGTCGGATAAGGTTGAAAATGATGCATCGGTAAGTTGAGAATAATTACTAAAAGATTTCTTCGAAATGTTTAATGAACAAGTTCCTTCCCCGGCAATTGCCTTGATGACAACATAAAAAGTATCTGTTTGGTTTAAGTTTGTAAAATAAAAATGCTCATCGGAATTATCTGCTTGTGTGGAGGATTCGAACAAAATAGGGTTACCGTTTATATCCCCTGCTTTATCATAGAGATACAGATCCATATCAAAATCTGAGAAAAATCCCGCCTCATTATTAAGATTAAACTCGTATAATTGGTCTTTTTCGAGAGTCACATTAATCCCGAATACGTGGGTTGCCAATGCGTCAGATCCAGAAGATGCTAAATTGATATTGTAGGAACGGTTAAGTTCTATAGAATTATTCAACATACTAAATATTGCTTCGGGGTTAATTCTCCCATAACCTTCATAACGATCTTTTTCACCACGGTCCAAAATAGGAGAACTTGTACTTTCATCAATAGGAGTATAAGGATTGTCTTCTCGTATTATATTGGTTTCGGAAGCAGTAAGTAACAAATAATTCTTGATTGCAAGTGCCGTAGCAGATTGATCGGATGAACTATTCCAATAATCCCATCCACCCATGAAATCAATAATCAAATTATAAACACCGGCAACAACGCTTGCTGAAATTGAAGTTCCTGTAGAAACTGTGAGATCATTTTGGACAAAATCTTCTGAGTTTCCCTGATTATCTATCTCGTTTGCATCTGGAGTAATGATCATATTATGGTCAAGGAGTAAACTTCCTCCAGGAGCAACAATATCGGGGAGACGTTGAATGCCTCCTTCATCTCCTTGAGAACTGTAATAAGTGAGTTGATCTTGATCATTTACCGCACCAACGACGATAGCTTTGGAATTAATTGCCAAATTATTAATTTTATTGGCAATCCCTTGATTTCCTGCGGAAAATATAATCATGCAACCTTCTTGAAATAATTTATCAGTTAGTTCATTGACAATTTCCATCATTGGTTCACTTAAGTCGAAACTTGCAACGGAAATTAATACTGTTATGATGTGTAGGCTTGAAATATTTGAGAGAATATATTCAAAACTCGAAATTAAATCCGAGATAAATCCAATTCCCGAATTATTTAAAACTTTTAGAGAAGCTAATCTGGCATCAGGAGCAATCCCTGAAAATTCTGCAATAGTTCTTGAATAAGAAGTTGGAGTAAAGCTAATATTTGATTGAATGTCAAAAATTGGATTTTGATCTAAGGCTTTTTTGTAGGAAAATACAAGATCATAAATCCCAGGTTTTAAGGAAGAATCAAATATACCGGAGGTGTTCCATGAGAGTTCTAAGTCAAACCCAGATGTGCTATTGATGATTTCTCCATTTCTATATAATTGTAACTCATATTCTAGCATCGGGGATAAAATGGTCAAGTTCGTATCAGCCATCATGAGATCAAGAGCATTTTCATCCATGGAAAATGAGGCAATTTTGATATCATACCAATTAGCCGATAGATAATGGGGGTAAAAGTGTTCTTGGTGATTAATGGATAATGCCACAGACAGATAGTACGAATCGGACGAGTGATTGGATGACAACAATATGTCATGGGAACCACCAACAATCGAGCTCATCGCGGTGCCATGGCCATTATCATCATAGGGAATATTGATATCGCTAACAAAATCTTCCCAAGCAACCACTTGCTGGGAAAAATTAAGTTCCTCATAGGAATTATTGAACGTCGGATGAGTAAGATCAATTCCCGAATCTACAATCGCAATTGTTGCATTCGACGTACCCAAGACGCTATTATTTTCCAAACCATACAATTCGGGGTACAAATTGAGCTGATCATGTACAGTATTCATTTGGGCTTCAATTACTGCATCCTTTTCATAATATATTGGAGGTTTTTGAGCAAGAAATTCACCCAAATCGGGGATCGAATTGTTTATTCTTCCAGCAAATCCATAAACATCTTCCCACGGTCCAGCTTCGAGAATTCCTCCAAGAGAACTAAATAAAGAAAATAAACTGCTATTTCCTGATAATGATATTAACGAGGGATATAAAAATATATATCTGTATGTATTATTGTCAAAAATTGCATTACTTGCAAAAATGGATTCTGTTGTAGAAAATTGAGAACTTCCCTCATCCAGATATTGTGCACCATCATGGAGATTTGATTGCCGAATTAACGGGAGGAACATACTTGATAAGATTAAACTCATCAGGATAAAACTTCTTGTGCGGGGATTGTTCAATATCATTTTTATTCCTCCATCTCCTGCAATTCAGTTAGAAATTCGATTAGATTTTTCTTGTACCATGAGGTTTCATGATAATCTTTCCCGAAAAACAAGTCTTCCCGCCTCTGATACTCAAAATCCGCACGGGATTGCTTCAATTTATATTTGTAGATAAAAACCATAGCTAATAGACCAGTGAATGCGGGAATGATGATGCGAGAGTTAAGCAAGATTTTGGGCTCTAGCACCTTAAATATCATCTCTTGACTCAGCAATTCTAATTTATTGCCAAAAAAGTACTGAATTTGAACGGGGTTTATTGTATAATATCCCTCAGCATTGAGTACTTTTAATTTGTACGAATATTGAAATTCAGATCCCGGTGCGAGGGTTGATAACTCCTGAATAATCACTCCCGATTCTAAAATAAATGCATCAGCAGGATAGGAATCTACATCACTAATTACCAAATCGCCAATTTCAATATTGCCGGTATTTTCCAGTGTAATAGTAACTTCGATAATATTTCCCATTATACCGGAGGTTTGAGAAAGTGTTTTTGTTATATTTATATTGAAATTACCCAAAATCAAAGGTTCAATAAAAATTGGCTGGAGAAAATTATTTTCTATGCAAGTAATATCTAATTCCGCAGGTAGGAAGTACCCTTGATAATTTTCTTTTTGATATTGCAACTCCAAAATAATTGATGAATATCCCTCCAATTTTGGAAGAGCAAAATAGTTGGATTCGTTCTGTAAAGATAATCCTTGAATATTTTCGATAAAGTATATTTCTATGCCTTTTATTGCCATCCCGTTTAAATTGGTAACATTGAGATATACGGCGCGGGTATCTCCTGTTAGAAAATTCCCATTGGAATCGAAGGGAAGATACTCGATCCGAACCCGATGCAGAAAATTTAATTGATTTCGATCTTCATAATTTAGGGGTTGGGAATAAAAATCTTGTATCGAATATCCATACATTCGCTTAATTGATTCATTAAATTGAGGAGAATTAACCCAAGATATATTTACTGCCGGTAAAAGCATGCTATGGGGAAAATATATATTAACAGTCAAGTTTTCTATTTTCTCTCCAGCTTTCAAAACTGCTTGATTGAAATATAAAACACCCGAAATCAAAGAAAAATTTCCTGCGATACTTTGGAATATAGATAAATTATTTACAGTTATATGGGTACTATCATGTAAATCTGGAATTCTACCTATCTGCATTAAAGAAAGGCTTATGTTATTCGCATCTAAAGCACCATTGTTAGAAATTGTGATGTTACATTGAAATAGATTGTCGGAATCCAGTCTTGTAATATTGTTTTCTACACTTAAGGACGCTGATTTTGCTGTGCTCAACAACAAGGAATTAGAATGGCTATAATACTGGTTGAAGCCGTAAAAAGAGCAGTATTGTAAAACAGTTTGATTATGAAAAATTAAGTTGTTGATTCGATCCTGCAGAGATACTTGAATATAATCGTGGGAAATGCTGAATGATTCATCATTTTCAAAGGTAATGCGGAGAATCAATGAAAAATTTAGATTTAGACTATAAAACTGGGATATATTAAACTCATTATTCGAGAATGTATAGTTAATTATACCTGGATTGTCCATATCATAGACAGTTGAAATATTGATAAAGCCATCCCCTGGACCATCAGAATGAGTATGATTATAGATTTCCATTTGAACAGTGGTTGTATTGTCGCTTTCCCCAAAAACAAAATCAAAAAGAAAACTATCCAATTCAATGGTATCATTCCCTTCATGCATTAATTCTGAAATATTTGTGAAGAATAGATACTGCTGGATTTGATGGGTTTCTCCAATAAATGCCGAATCGATGATCCACTCGTTGTCATCATCTTGAATAAATGTATCCTCATATTGTGTATTTAACCGTTCAAGGCCAACCGCAGTAATCGGTTGTGAATCCTCAGTGGTCGATAAATTGAAGGCTTGATAAATACTGTAGGTATCATTCACACTTGTTTGCCCAGAATCGACTATAATGGAAAATTCTTCGTTGGGATCCAGTTTCCAATTTTCCGGATTATACATACTCTCTGTTGAATTCCACATCTGAGGATTATCTGCGATGGAACCAAAGGCTTCGGCGTTGTCGATGAGCAATTGGGTAAATTCAGGGCTGTAGGGAAAGAGACGATTAATGTTTAAATCAAGAAGATCAGGGTACATAGTATCGTAAGTTCCAGAATTGTTCAGATCCAATTGGAAAAAGCGCGGATTGTCATCATGAAATAGATCATCTATGGTATATCCCAGAGTTTCCAAAATATTGATGATTAGTTCTGTATCATAGCCGAATAATTCAAAAAAGCTTTGATCTAAGTCCAATAATGTAATTTCTTGTGTAGGATCATTAGTAAATCCAATTATGGATAGATTGACTGCCTTTCCCCACACCGGAAATGGATTAGGATTAGAAACTGTCAAATTAATTTCTGGACTGGCGTCTGGATTTAATATATTTGTTGCGTTACCCTCTTGAATTTGCTTGGTAATCTTTAGAGAAGGCTCAGTTTGAGCTTGAATATAATTGAGTGTGAATTCCTCAAGCGGTGCAATTGAACTTCCGGGAATTCCGTATCCAAGACCACCCGAAAAACTTCCTGATAGATCTCCTGATGAATCTTCCGATGAATCTCCTGCTAAACCTCCGAAATCACCCAATAACCCTCCAATGGCAGGCATATCTGTTATTAATTCAAGAAAATTCACCTCATCGGAACTGTTATGTTGATTGATCGGAATTGTTGTGAGCATGCTGAGGGATTCTTCGGTTAACCATTTTACTTTAAAGCTATATTCATCCAAAAATGAGAAATCTATATCGTCACTCACCATAAAGAGTAAATTTTCCAGCCGATTCAGACTCTCCGAATCAAATGGAAAAGTTTCTGGGGTCATGCTAACCATCTCACCAAAAATTAAACCGATGTCAATTTTACTCAATGAGATCCCGTCTAAAGAATTAAAACATTTACTTGAAATACCTATTGTGGAACCGTTATATTCCAATGCATTAAATAGATCAAATTCAAAGGTTTGGGCTTCAGGATCAATAACTGAATTGTAATCTCCTTCATATTGGACTGAGAAGAAGCATAAATTATTTGTTCGTTCAATATAGGATAATTCGTCTTCATTTTCTTCATCCTCTGTATCTTCATTATCTGTAGGGGTATCTTGTAGAAATGCTACATTTAGGAGGGAATTTGAACTATCCAAGGGAGATAAATCAAACGGAAGGACAATTTCGCTGGATGAAATATTATTGATTTTGTCCAGCATTTGGAAGTTTTTGAGAAATAGCAAATTACTACTTAAGTGATACGCATCAATGTAACTTTCAGATGATAACCTATCCCGGTCAAATGTTGCCCAATATCCATCTTTAGGAACATTGGAAACTGTATTTTCAAAATAGTTATCCCAATTGGGAGTAAGACCCGAATATTCGTAAAAGTATCCCTGGGTCGTAGATTCAAACTCTTCTTGCATGATTAAATCGATTCCCAAGAGGTTTTTGAAAATGCTCAGAATACGGTTCCGTCGAGCATGGATTTCGCTAACAATCTCACTTTCCTCAAAATATATAATCAATTTAAAACGATTCATTGAGACAGGAACATAATTTAGATTTGAAGAATCAACAGGGAAGGGATTTATTTCGGATTCTATGCCATTGGAGGACTTTAAATAAAAACTCGCCTCCTTAAAGGCAGGATCTGATAAATCCAGACCAGCCAAAATATTAGTATCATTGCTTAGGTAAGAATGCTGGACCAAATTATATTTCCCAGCAATATTGAACTTGATTTGTTCAGCATAAAGTTCATTTCCTGAAATATCTGCAGATTAACAGCAGTCGGGCCTTCTTTTGTGTATT
>JABCSI010000112.1 GCA_018238965.1 Promethearchaeota archaeon | reverse complement strand
ATAATATTGTAAACTCTCACCTACAGGAACATTTGTGTCAGCAGTTCCGTGTAATAAAAGAATTGAATTTTGGAATTTATCAGCATTGTAAACAGGACTATTTTCTACATAAATATCTTTTTGAATCTAGATGCAATTTTCAATCCTAAAAATCTGCTTGTTTTTTGCTATAGATTTTAATTTAGCCTCCATAAGTACATATATATGGTTTCTCCAGATTCTTCTGAAAATTTGACTGCAGATTCATCTTCCTTTTCAGAATTGGTGAAATCTCTCTTTAAGACAAAAACTGTGGCGCCAACCTATAAAAAACCCCATATTTTATACACAATATATATTATCGGACGGGAAAAATCCGGAATTGGAAGATATCGGATAAAAAATGAAGTGGGATTGGGTGAAGGATCAATGAAAACCCTTTTGAATCGATTAAAGGAAGAAAAAATCATTCATGTGGATGGTTCACGCCAACGTGGGCACACTCTTTCCCCAAAAGGAGAATTGTTATTCAATAAGATTGCTCAAACAATCTCTTATCCTCGGAAAATTGAAAATCCAGATAATTCATACGTCATTGGGGAAAAGGCTTTTTATGTTATGATCAATCCCAAATACGCCTTACTTGATTATATACGACTGACTTTAGCCATGAGGGATGAAGCCATTAAAATTGGGGGCTCCGGATGTAGTACCCTGGAATTCAATGGGACCAAATGGTTTTTTCCCGATTCGGATACATACAAAGTAGATTTAAAGATTCAACCCGATAGTTCAATTCCTCTGAAAAAGGGAACTTTGATGGTTATTGCAGGAGGCACAACAGAAACAACTGCCATTCTGGCTACTTTTGCCGCTTCTTTGCTGATAACCCGTAATTTTTAAGAAATCAGTTTTGGCAGTAATAGAAAAATCCAAAAGTCAAAAACAGAAATCCACTTATAAAAAAGCAAAAAATTTCGAAATATCCGAGTTTTTCTAACCTAACATCAATTTAATACGGGTTGAGAGTGAGGGGAACACATCTAAGTAGTTTCCATAGTACATCCGTTGCAGAAATTCCTCGTCGATATTTTCTTCTTCAAAGAGTTCGATTGTATTGGTTAATCCGAACAATGAGCTATCCTTATAGCCGAGGGATGAATTTAACACGATTCGGTCAGCCCTGGAATAAGTTTTGAATATATTGAATGCTTCCTCTGGGCTAATTGCTTGTTGTCCAACAGTGATTCCCGCTTTTATATTCGTGTTGGGGGTTCGAAGAACCAATTCCACAATTTCCATATCGCAATGGTTAATTATTGCCCGTGAAACTTTTGCTTTGGTGATTTCTTTCAAGATGATGGAAGTAAGCGCCACTTTGTTGATTGTAGGAGCTTGGACAATTACGGGAAGATCGTATTTGGAAGCCAAGGCTAATTGGCGCTTCATTTGCATATATTCATCCTTGGTGCCGAAACCCATACCGATTTCACCTATGCCTATTACTTTTTTTGATTTAATGTAGTCTTCTAAAAATACCAGTCCCGAATCAATAATCTTCGATTTAAGTTTTCGGGCAGGGGGCATGCCGAGAACGGGATGGATGCGAACAAAATGTTTCTTCCACCTTTTAATTTCAATATCGCAATACCAAGAAAAGAAATCATTAAAGGATTCGGCAGAAGTAGGGGTAAAGGGCAAAATCAAAACGCTGATTAAATCTCTGATTCCCATATGACGGAACATCTTTATGTCGCCCACGGTTCGATAGATACTATGTACCAGATCGATTTTTTCCCCTGAATATGTTTGATGAGTTGAGTGATCGAACATGGTTAAATCATGTACATTTGATATCATTCCTATAAAAAACTTTTAGGTATAGGCACGTTCAATAACATATCGATCCACATTGTCTATTGGCGTCGAAAAGTAGAGAGTCATTAATGGAGAATTTACCGTATGATGGAAAATGAGCCGTATATCTTCGAAGGGAAATTGCACGATTTTGAACAAAAAATTGTTGAATTTCTCCTCGTGGATGCCAAAATGACCGGTATTGATCCCAATGAGACCCTTATCTACATATACATTCTTCTTCATCGTAAATTAACCCAGGCACAACTAGCAGAATTGACCAGTTTTCCAAAAAGTAAAATTTCAAAAATCACCTCAAAAATGACCCTTGATAAAATTCTTAGCAAGCAATTCATTCCTGGCACCCATACCAACGAGTATATACTCATTCAGCAACCTTTTGAGATGAATTTCGTTCCTGTTGAACAATTAATTGACGAATACGATCACCAAAGTCAATTCTTTGAAGATACCATAAAGGAATTGCAAAAGCTCGAGGGTCCAAAACGGGGAAATCGTGACTTATTATCCTGGCGATTATTTGACATGATGCTGTATTCCCGAGGGCGATCGCAAATTTTGAAATTCAACGAGGAAAATGAACAAATAAACAAATTTGAGTATCAGGGAATTACCTTTGATTTCATTGATGCATCTTTTCGAGAGGAAAGATTACAATATCTATCAAATCTGGATAAATCTAGTACCTTTTTGATTGGATTTGAGGAAGAAGAGATTCAAAAAATCGAATCGGATATAATCAAATATCTCCTCGAGCACGTTATCAAGGAGGAGAAGGAATCCATTAATCGAATTATGGCCTATTTCATGACTCGGGGAAAATTAACACAACAATCCATCCAAGAATTGACTGATTTTTCATCAGGAACCATTTCCCAAACTTTACGGTATTTACTTAAGGAGGGTAAAATTGATCAAATTCCCACCTCGAGGGTGTCGGGCAATGAATATTATTACACCATGAAATCGATTTCGTTAACCTTACTTAAAACACGAGCTGCAATATTCAAAGATTTGATAGCATGGAAACCAGCTTTTGATGATATTAAGAAACAACTCAATGAACACGGAAATGATTTACTTTTCACCGATGGATATTTCTCCATTTATACCGTATCGGACAAAATTCTCAGTATTTTCTTTACAAAATACGAAAAATACCTGAATCAGCACGAGCACCTCTTGGAAATTCATGAAAACTCAATTTTTAATGCTGATAATGGATAAAGGGACCCATAAGAACTAAAAAGAAATGGCGCACGCGACGGGAATTGAACCCGCGAGTGCGAAGCACACTGGATTTCCAGTCCAGCTCCGTACGGCTAGGATACGCGTGCACCTTTGAAAAAAAAAGTTATTCCCGATTTGCTAATTTAAGGTTTACAAATCGAGTTTAATGCGGTTTTGGAATTTATCTTCCATTTTCGCGGCTTTAACCGCTTTCTTGATCGCTTCTAACTTTGCGCCCTTCTTGATGTCTAATTTTTCAGGGGTTGGGGCTAAATGACGCACATTACTTCGTCGGCGTCGCACCTTTAAACCTTCTACGAGCACAAAATTTTGATCAATCACTTCGACTATGGTACAATAGTACCCTGCCTCTCTTCCGAGAGTTTTAACTGCTACTCGACCTACTTCAAAGACTGCCATAATGAAACACCTCGTCTATGTTACCACAGACGTGTTTGCCAAAATTCTTACCACAATCCGGATTTCTGCCCGGGAGGGCATGGGAAGTGCTAGGAATTTTATGTTCCGGAAGCATTTTGCTTCAGAATATCCATGTCAATGTAGCCAAAATTAAAAATTTTTTGAATTCCCCGGACGATAGTGCGCTGGTGGAAAGGGGAATCTTTAATAGGGATCCCAATAGGTTCTCAGAGAAGTTAATTGCCACTTTCTTTTACACGCCAATTCTGTACAGCCGAGAGGCACATATTAAAAATAGTTTCAACATCGAGATTTGTTGTGTCAATAATGAGATTGAAGGTATTCAGGATACGGGCGGGATCCATGATGTCAATTTGGTATATATCGATAAATCTTTGCTGCTCACTTTGTTCCCTTACCAGAGTTTCCTGCTTTTGGGCTTCAAAATCACGCCCATCGCGTTCCATCATGCGTCGGATGCGCACTTCTTCTTGACATGTGAGCAAGATTGCATAATCCCGCCATTCTTCGATCATATACGTGGGTAATTGCCCCTCAAAGACATAATTGCCTTTGGTTTTGGCAAGATCGACTATTTTATAATCGATTTGATGGTCAATGGTGTCATCCTGCTCGGCAGTTTTCGAGAATTCTTCCAAGGAGAGATTCCTTTCTTTAGCCAGTTCACGGAATGCCATTCCCGTTGAATAATATGCATATCCCAGAGTTTCTGCTAATCTTCGGGCAATTGTACTTTTCCCAGTGCCGTGGAGGCCCGCTAAGGAAATGATCATAGGTAACTCCAAGAAGGGATGTCCTTTAAACTTCAAGAGTAAGGATATCATTAATTCTTATTTCGGCAATATCACCGCATATATTGCATATACGACGAATGGGAACAAGAAATTTAGTATCTGGGTGATTGTCGTTAATTTTTTCTTTCATTTCGAATGCATATTCCTTTATTTTCTGTCCTAATTTCCA
Organism: Promethearchaeota archaeon; assembly: GCA_018238965.1. Taxonomy (GTDB): domain Archaea; phylum Asgardarchaeota; class Lokiarchaeia; order Sigyniarchaeales; family Promethearchaeaceae; genus Harpocratesius. The sequence goes on along the minus strand of JABCSI010000112.1, from coordinate 6,888 downwards.
CAATTTTATCGGATCGTTTTGTTCAAAATAGTCGTGAATTGTATCGAATATCCCTAACATGAAATTTAGCTGATCGAGAATGAATTTCCTCTCTTTAATTTCTTGGTTTTTTAAAAATACTGCCAATTTAACTATGAGATCACCTATTCGTTCAATAAATCGCGTCATTTCGCTGTAATGTAAGCATTCTACTGCGGAGATATCAACAATCTGTCTTAATGAAGGTTTGTTAAGGATTTTGTGAATATGCCTTTCTATTGCATATCTGTGTTCATCAATTTGATCATCCTGTTCAATCAATTCATCAAGCAATTCTATGTAATTTTCTAAATCCGGCAAGTTTTCAACGATTTCGATGAAATTATTAATCATAATGTCGATTTTTGAAAAAAGTTGTTTGCAAAAGATATGTAAATCAATTTCTTCAAGAAGTGCTCCAACTTCGATTGAATTGACAGTTTCTGAGATAACAACCATTCCATATAGTCTCTTTGTCATTTTATATATTCGATTTTGTAATGCCATTGGAATTTTTGTTTGCTTTTTAAAAACTACAGAATCATATCCAATAATATATGCTGTAAGATATTGATTTAGAATATAATCGACATATTCTTCTTCAGATATCATATTTTTTGCGTGTTTTGAATCATAATCTAAATTAAAATTGAGTGACTTGGGGGAAATTTGACTTTCTTCTTCAAATCTCAATACCAGTAAATCGTTCTCAAGATGTTTCATAAATACTTTCTTTGACTTTTTAATTTCGTATTTGGTACATAGATTCTTTGGAAGATAAATATAGTAGGATCCCTTGACAACCTGAACTTTTTTCTGTTCAAAATCTTGCATTTTAGAATTCATATAACCACTAATCGATTTTTTGTTAATTATTTGTTTCAATTATCATATTCTTTCTATGCAAGTATAATTTCTGCCATATTTTTCATATGGAACAAGAAAAAAACATATATTATCCATACATTCTTTTGGGGTTTAGGAGTGGTTCAGCAATTCAGCTGGCTTCTCATGAATAATATTGATGTAATTTATCTTTGCGTTTGATATATTAGTAGTTAGAGCCAACATGAAGAAAACCGGCGTAACTTATGGAATCACTATTTTAATAGTGAGTATGATAGCTCTCAATGTAGGGCTAAATTTTGCTTTAGGTGCAGAAAATCGCACTCTGATTGTAGACGGGAGCACAACTGTCTTTCCCATTGTGTCTTCTGCCTCTGATTACTATATGGATAGCAACATAGATGATGAAATAACAGTTACTGGTTCAGGATCAGGAACCGGAATTGCATCACTAATTGCTGGGACTGCAGATATTGCCATGGCTTCTCGAGAGATGAAAGATTCAGAAAAAACCGATCTGCCTGGCTGGAATGAAATCACAATTGCAGGGGATGGCATTGCCCTGATTGTCCATCCTTCAAATACTATTACTCAATTAACTATGGTTGAAATAATGGGTATTTACAATGGAACTTATTCAAACTGGAATGAATTAGGTGGAGCAGATCTTGAAATGGTTGTAATTAACAGAGAATCAACTTCTGGGACTCGTAGTTTCTTTTATGATCATATCATGAATCAAACCGATTTTCGTGTAGATGCCCAGATAGTAGAAAAGAATTCAAACGGGGCAATTGCAACTGAGATATCGAATACCCCTGCTGCTATAGGATATGTTGGCTTGGGATACATTACTGAGGATGTGAAAGCATTAGAAGTTAATAATCACCTAGGAGATTTCATAGAACCCACAGTGCAAAACGTCATAGATGAAATTTATCCTATTTCCCGTTCACTGTATCTGTATACTGATGGAACTCCCGAAGGTCTTGCCAAAGATTTTATTGACTATCTATTAAGCCCTACAGGCCAAGCAATTGTTGAAGATGAAAGTTTTGTTCCCATCGATGAAGTTGGTATCCTACCTACACTTGGTGAAGATACGAGCACAATCGGAGGATTTCCATTATGGATTGTTTTAACATTGTCTCCTGTATTCTACACTCTTATTGTTTATAGAATCAAACATAAAAGCTGATTTTTTGATATAATTGACAGACGATTTAATATTTTTTTATATTTTGAGGTATAGAAAATGAATAATTCTACAAAAATTCAACATAATTCACTATCCAATTCTGTTTTAGATTCTGGCTTGCGATCTAGTTTAGAATCAGATTTGAAATCGGATTTAGAGTCAAATCAGAGGTCAGAATTAGAATTTGATACAAAAATTAGCTTTTTTGAAAAAATCATCAAGCCAATTTTATTTTTAGCTGCAACTTTTTCAATAGTAATTGTATTATTACAACTGTTCTTCCTATTTCAGCAAGCAACTGGAGCTTTTGAATATGTATCAATCAAAGAATTTTTAATTGGAACAAGTTGGAACCCCACTGAAGGTCCGAGTTTTGGTGCTTTGCCACTAATCGTTGGGACATTTTTAACAACTTTGGGGGCGATGATTATTGCTGTTCCAATTGGAATCCTAACGGCAATATTTATATCAGAAATTGCACCCATAAAATTGAAGAAATTATTGAAATTTATTGTAGAACTGTTATCGGGCATTCCTTCTGTTGTTTATGGATTTTTCGGACTAATTATCTTAACAGATTGGATAAGAATAATTCTCAACCGGCCTACAGGACAATCTTGGTTGGCGGGATCAATTATTCTTGCAATTATGGCATTACCAACAATCATTAGCGTTTCTGTTAATTCATTAAATGCAGTGCCAAATGAATACCGTGAAGCTGCTTTGGGATTGGGTGCAAATAAATGGCAAACCATTTCTAAAATAATTTTACCTGCTGCGTCATCCGGAATATTAACTGCCATTATTTTAGGTATAGGACGAGCCATTGGTGAAACGATGGCTATCATGATGGTCACAGGTAACACAGCAATAATCCCAACTCCGATTACAAATATTTTTTCGCCAGTAAGAACAGTTACTGCAACAATTGGAATTGAAATCCCAGAAACTGCTATCGGGGGTGCCCATTATCACATTCTTTTTGCATTGGTTGTGGTTTTATATGTTATAATAATAGTAATTAATTCAATTGCAGAACTGCTACTGGAAAAATTCAATAAGAAATGCAATAATGGTAAAATCAAGAAAGAATCCAATAAGAAAATCAATAAGAAAACCAATAAAAAAACCAAAATTATATCAAAAAAATTCAATTTTTGGTTAAAATCTAATAAAAAAAGAATGTCTAAATTTCTTCAATATCTATTTGGGCTCTGGCTATTCTCCATATGGGCTGGAATCTGGATTGGAATTATTTTTATTGGAATAATATTCTTAAATATTCGATTTTATAATTTCATTTCTTCAGAAAATCAACAAAAAATTGCTATTGCTATAATTATTGGTGCAACTCTATTGGTCTTTGCAGTACTAACAATTATAATTGGTTTCTTAATTGTAAATGGGATTTCGGTAATTAGTTGGGATTTTCTTACAAGATATCCTCGTGATCTGGGCAGAGAAGGAGGGATTTTTCCAGCCATCATAGGAACTTTATATTTAGTAGCAGGTGCCATTGTATTTGCCGTTCCTTTAGGGATCGCATCGGGATTGTATTTAGCAGAATATACAAAACCTAATCGTTTTACACGCTTAATCCATATGAGCATTGACACTTTAAACGGAACTCCCTCAATTGTATTTGGATTATTTGGGTTTGTGGTATTTTGTATATTTACGGGATGGGGTAAAACGTTATTGGCGGGACAATTGACACTCGGTTTAATGATACTTCCAACAATAATACGAACAACTGAACAATCAATTTTATCGGTTCCTCAAGAGATTTGTGAAGGAAGTTATGCATTAGGTGCAAATAAATGGTATACGGAAAAAAAAATATTAATTCCCTCCGCTGCCCCCGGAATCATTACAGGTATCATACTAGGTATGGGGCGGGCGATTGGTGAAACTGCACCAATAATGTTCACCGCTGCTGTTTTTAACCTAAGACGCTTACCTAAATCTCTTTTTTCTCCTGTTATGGCTCTCCCTTATCATCTGTTTTTATTAACTACTACTGTTCCCGGTGGTCAAGATAATGCTTACGGAACAGCCCTTGTCTTGCTTGTTTTGGTGTTTATTCTTTACGGAATTGCCACTATTCTTCAATCAAAGATAGATAGGAACAAAAAAAGTTTTATTCTAAGGTGAAAATTATGTCAATTACAAAAATAAAAAAATCAAATGAAAAATTTGGACAGTTTATAGGTTCCGAATTTAATGTAAATGAAAACCTAAGTGAAAATCAAGTTATTATCCAAACCAAGGATTTAAACTTGTGGTATGGTGACACCCACGCTCTAATGAATGTTTCGATGGAAATTTTCAAAAATCGAGTAACCGCGTTAATTGGACCTTCTGGATGTGGAAAATCTACGTTAATTCGCTGTTTCAATCGAATGAATGATGTCTATGATAATGTGAAGATAGAAGGGAATATTATTTATTCAAATCAGAATATATTGGCAAAAGAAATTCAAGTTACCTCCCTTCGGAAGAAAATTGGTATGATTTTTCAAAAGCCCAATCCTTTTCCTATGTCAATTTATGATAACGTGGCCTATGGTCCCCGAATTCAGAAAATTAAGAAAAAGGATCAACTGGATAAAATTGTTAAAAAGAGCTTGAAAAAGGCTGCACTATGGGATGAGGTCAAAGATAGATTGGATGATTCAGCCATGTCTTTCTCAGGGGGTCAGCAACAAAGATTATGTATTGCTCGGGCATTGGCAATTGAACCCGACGTCTTATTAATGGATGAGCCCACATCATCTTTAGATCCAATTGCAACTGCAAAAATTGAGGGTCTCATTAATGATTTGAAGAAAAAATATACAGTAATGATCGTTACCCATAACATGCAGCAAGCGACCCGGATTAGTGATTTTACAGGATTTATGTACCTCGGCGAATTAGTCGAGTTTGGAACTACGAAACAGATTTTTGAGAACCCATTACAGGAATTAACACAAAGATATATCTTAGGTAGATTTGGTTAAACTTGGAGAGAAGTGAAGAAAAAATAAGGGTATTAAGATTCTTAAAGAAAAATTAGATAGATTATTCGGTTTTCATCGATTCATTCAAAACATGTTTGCGAATTGCTGCCGAAAGAGCGGTGTGTGAGATTTTTCCACCATAGTAACGACTAACAGATCGTTCAGTTTTCGATAAATGTCTGACTTTTGCGGGGCGTAAACGGGGTACCCCATGTAATTTGGCTCCTGTGATTGGACAATGAGCGTGTTTTGGGCGACGTCGTACAAAATGTGTCGCATGACCGTGACCTGGCAAGCGTTTTTGTACTCTTCGCATGGATCGGGAGCGTCTGTTTCCTCGCATGATTATAACCTTAGTTTCAGTTGTGAATTCCAACTGTTATGAAGAAAAATAAACTTCGGTAAAATATTAAATTTTCGATTAGGGCGAGTTCGGGAGCAGATGGGGGATTTTTCTGCCTATTTAATGTTTGGAAAAATAAAAAAATTTGTCCCGAAATCTTACCATGAGACCTCTACCCAGCCGGCCGGGTGATCCGATTCAATTTCTTCCCAATCCTCATACCGACATTCGTCAATAGTAAAATCTGGGCTAACAAATAAATGATCAATTCGTCGTGAGGCGTTCAAGTCGGTATCATCGACCCGTGAAGGCCATTGTTGAACCCATGCATCAACCAATTGGGAGGTTACGTTTCCATAGGCATCAGAACCTTCCCGAAAATTGAAATCTCCGATAAAAAGCACCTTTTCCTTGCCTTCGGCTCGATCCAAGACATCGTTCACCAAGATCGTTTTTGCTTCCATCGATCCATAGGTGTGGGTTATATATATAATAACAATTTCATCCCCAATTTCCAAATGCGCCTCAATGGTAGCGGTTTGCTTTCGATCCGAATCCAAACTGAAATGATACAGGGTGGTTGCGTTGAGAATTGGATATTTTGATAGAAGGGCGACTCCTGTTGTCCCCGTAACTCCCCGAGGTCCAAAGTAGGAATAGAGATTCAATTTTTCCGCAAAATAGCGAACGACATCAGAATTGCCTGCTATTTTACTCGATTCCTGCAAACCGATAACATCCGCGTCAATCTGTCTGATAAGTTCCAGTTGACCATCGTAATTCTTAGTGGCATCATCATTCACGCCCTGTTGTAAATTATAGGTCAATACTTTCAGAGATGTGACACTTTCCGGCATTTCTGGTGGGTTTGGTGCGAGAATTATTACTCCAGCCATCGTTCCAATGCAGATAATTCCCAATACTACCATGGCAGTTCGCTTTGTTGAGGATTCATATGAAAATTTTTCTATCGTTTTTAATGATTCGGCTGATTTTATTGATTTGATTGTTTTTATCGACCCCATGAGGAATTTTGGTAGAAAAATTACACCCGCAACCATAAACAGTGCAATAAATAGAAAAACCAACCAAAACTTATCCCGCAGATAAAAACTAACCGGAGGGACGAATCCCCAGGTGGAGGTGAAGATAAGTGCGAAAATCGCGAGTAATGTATACAGACCTCCTCCAAATGTAAACCCGAGGGCCGATTTTGCTAAAGAAAGTTTCGCATCAATTAAATTCGTCAATAATTTACATGCATCGATGATCAGAATCGGAGAACTTAGGATCAAAATAGCCAGGGGAATCCAGTGGAAAAATGAAGGCTTACCTACCACAATGGGGTAAATGTCCACAGTATCTGGAAACACTGCTTGATTAATCAGAATAGTTCCGACCAATGCTATCGCAAATAGAACGTTCCAACCAATCAAAATTTGTTTAGTGAGGCTTGCATAGATTTTCGGCCGAAGGATTAA
>JABCSI010000008.1 GCA_018238965.1 Promethearchaeota archaeon | reverse complement strand
GAAAAACGATTATATATCCCCCAATTAAAGTCATGGATTAACTTGGATGAGAATTTCTATTTTATTGCATCCATGAATCCGAGTGATTTACGGGGAACTCGGGTATTACCGGAAGCCTTCAAGGATCGAATCCGTGTTTGGATTACCCTGGACTATCCCGAGAAAGAAGTGGAGAAAAAAATCATTCGTCTGAATTGTCCCGAGTTGGAACTCAGCGATGATGACCTCATGACTATTATCGAAATTGTTTCTCAGACACGACAATCCCCCGTAATTTCCAAGCCCGCTTCAATACGGACCTCCATAGGCTTTACAAAAATGTTGGGAGAACGATGTCGTCGCCTCCAGACATCCCCCACCAAGGAAATTTTTAAAGAAATTGGACAATTGGTTCTCACCCAGAGTTTGGAATTTAGCCCTGGGATCACACCCGAAAACGTTCTCGATGAAATCATGGAAAAATCACTTCATAAATAGACAAATCTAAGATAACATAGCATTTCTAAGGAGATAATGATGAAAAATGTATGGCCTCGAACTGGATATTGAAGAATATACTTCAACGTTTATCCGTCGAATGCGTCGCCATGAAAAAATTCGGAATTTACCCAGTATTCGGCAGGGCATTGCATTAATTCAATTTTTGCATGCCCGATTTCATCGAAATTCACGATTATCCATGCAAGATATGTTGGAGGGAAGCGTCCATACCACCTATTATGAAGATCAAATTGTAGCCCATGAGATTGCCCATGAGCTCATAATGAGTGCTCTCTATGAACGGATTGTAGACCAAAAAGGTCCACGATCCTACGGTTCGTATGAAAAATTGTGGACATTGAGTAATTACGCAGCGGAATATATGAAGGATGTTGAGATAATCGATCGGCTCCTATTGGCAGAAAAAAGTATTTTCGCAGATCCAATGAAAATGTTGGATGAAATCTACGCAGCAATTAAGGATCATTTAACTTTAGAGGATTTACAATTTTTGGAAAGCCGAGGTATGCTGGAGGAACGATTATCCGATATCACCGATAAGGAGATGCAAATTTACGCCCATAAATTAGTGGATCAACCCGAACAATGGAAAAAACATATGCGGGAATATATGCATCAAAATTCAAACAAAAATTCAACCAGAAAATCAAACAAAGCTTCAACCGAAAAATCGAATGAAGGCTTGAAGGAAGATTTGAATAAAGGGTTACAAGATGAACAGAAGGAATTCCCGCAGTATATGCCCCAGATCTTTAACAATATGGAAAAGTTAGACACACCCAAACCCGAACTACAGCCATTCATAGAGGATTATGTGGAAAATCTGAAATCTTGGTCAGAATACCTCAATTTGTTGGAGAAAACAGGAATATCCCATCCTCCTCCCGAGAATTTGGTTAAGGATTTAACAATGCAACAATTGAATGAAATGGAATCCCGCCTTAGGAACCTCAATTGGAACCAGCGCCATGATTTACTGAATAATTTTATGCAAAATGAGACTCTATCATCACAAAATCACCAATTCCAACTTGCCCAATTATTGGATAGATTGAGTAAAAACGCCCATTTCGATGATAACGTGAAAAAAGATCTTAAAAGGCAGATGGAACAATTGAGTTTTCAAGATTTACGCCAATGCTTGGACGAAATGACACCCAATCATCAATTACAATCGCAATCAAATGGGAACACCAATTCACGCATTAAGGAAGATCTTTCATATGATGGACGCAAAACACAGCAGAAACCCCAAACTCAAGAATTTTTACGTAAAATGGCAGATCGGTTAATGCAAAAAAGCCCCACCGCCCAGCAATTTCTAGATACACTAAACCAATTTGTTGAAAAGCAAATACCCTTTGATTATGAACAAGCCCAGGAAACAGCCAATTTATTGGATGTTGACCAGGCAGAATTTGATTCTCTTATCAATCAACCCTTTCACAAGCTTCAAGATATGATCCAGTCACAATTACCTGACCTCGCACCTTATCTCGAGGGATTGAACCAATTACCTCCAAATTTTCGAAGAACGAATGAACTCATCCAAAATGGAATTCAAATGGAAAATTCTTCCTTTCTCGGGGCCATGGCGGAATTCGATTTACAAAATACTGCCCAAAAAATCAATAAATGCCAAGATCCCCGCATTGATGCCTTGTTTCTTCAAGGTGTGCAAAAAGCCTCAGGGGATAATTTACTGAAGGAATGGTTTTTCTCAAGGAATTCAATACCACCGCGAATTCGGACAATGCTAAAGACTTACTTGCAGCGGTTCACATTAGATAAAGCGATGTTACTGGTAAAATCCCAAATGGGAAGCATGAAGCATGGATTAGCCCATCCACACCATGATCTAAGATACTATAGGCCAGGAGATGCCATCTCCCAAGTTGATTTGGAGGAAACCGTCACCCATTTATTGGATCAGGGGAAGCATTTATCTGACCTGAAGGCTCAGGATATTCTCTGCCGAAATGAAGGGGGGTCATCTATCAAATGTTTTCTAATTCTTGACAAATCGGGTTCGATGGAGGGAATTAAGATGCAGTTAGCCACATTCGCTGCCGCAGTTTTGACATATATTCTCCCCCCCGAAGATTTCTCGGTTATTCTATTTGATTCCGATACCTATCTTTGGAAAAAATTTGACCAGAGAGTAGATCGGGACGGGATGATCGGTAATTTTTTGGATCTGACCGCGGGAGGAGGAACTCGGATCGCCCGAACCTTAGATACTTTGTTGGAAACTTGCGGGGAGGAGATGATCAACCAAAAATATGTTACATTTTTATTTTCCGATTTAGCCATCTATGAAACTCCCTCAGAAATTCGAAATCAGCTTAAATTATTGCAAAAATATCAAATGGAATTCCACCTCATTAATCCCGAAACTTCAGAAATCCGTATCCTAAATTATTTTCAGACTTTTCTCAGAGTTAAGCCTCATTTTCTCCAATCTCTTGACTTAATACCTCAATTAATCACCGAAGCCTTTAAATCCGCCATAAAGTAAGAAGTATTCTTTAGATTTTTGATTGGTTTTTATGAATTTGTCTACATATCCGTTCAAATATTTTGCATTCTGGCGCATAATTATCATTGATGAATAGTTGAGGACACAATTGTTTTATATATGTCATGTTCCTATTATTATTTATTTTAGTTACCACTTGGGGAGAGAAAAATGAAAATTATAAAATACGATAATGAAGCGAGGTTTACGGATATTGTAAACATTATGGAAGTTAACCGGCAAAAATATAGACCAAATGATCCAATAGTAGATTATGATGATCTAAAAATGCTAATTAATGTTCATTGGCCAGATACAGTAATGGAACGTGATGTTTTATGTGCGGTCGATGAAAATGGAATTACAATTGGAGTTGTAGGGCTTTTTAAGTCAGAAGCAAGAAAAAAATGGAACGCTATAATGAGTGTGATTCCTGAATATGAAACTTTTAATCTTTGGAACGAAATGATAACAGAGATTTTAAATTTAGCCAAAGAACAAAATGCTCCTGATATAAATTTTCGATCTTCGAAAGAGTCAAAAATATTAAATGATGTATTGGCAACGCGAAATATTATCCCGGATCATTATATGTATTCACTTCAATTAAAGAATTTGGATAATTTACCCGAGGTTACCGTTCCGAAAGGAATTACAATCAAAACCAGTAGCAAGATTCCAGATAAAAATCAATACATCGCGGTTATGAATGAAGCCTATAGTAATGTCGAAGAATGGACTCCCGATACCGAGGAAAATATTGCCGAATTTGAAAATATGAATAAAAAAAATTTTGATGACATTTATTATTTAGCCTATAAAGGAAAAACGTTGGTAGGTGCCTGTAACGTCTCAGATACTCCCAAAGAAAACTCTAATCGATTTATTAATGGTCTCGGTGTTCGATCAAAATATCAGAAGAAGGGAATTGGTGGTGCATTGATGTTTACGGCATTACAGGATTTTAAAGCAAAGGGACGAAAAGATGTAATGTTCAATTTGTCAGGAAAAGATGCTTCGGATATCAAATTGCCTGTAAAATTCGGGTTTAAAGAAATTCCGTCCCAAACGACCATGATTTACTCCATCAAACCGGATAATATATAGCCATAATTCCTTTCGATGTTGTATTTATTATTTTTGAATTACTAATTTTTTCCCTATTTTCTTCCATTGATGTATAAGGGTGAATTTCTTGCAGATGAGGTAGTTTTTTTAACGCAGAATGGTATATATTTAGTGATGTGTGATACATTTGTAGCGGTAGGATCTGCCAGTGAAACTGGGGCGACTATTTTTGGAAAGAATTCTGATCGTCCCGAAGATGAAGTTCAACTCGTCATTTTTTTACCAGAACAAAAAAGGACAATTCCTAGCAGTCTACAATGCACGTACATAACAATCCCACAAGTTCCATTGACACATGGAATCTTACTCTCACAACCTTATTGGATGTGGGGAGGGGAGATGGGCGTAAACGACAAGGGTGTTGCTATCGGAAATGAAGCTGTCTGGACTACAGAACCTATTGCCCAAAAGGGATTACTGGGAATGGATTTAGTGCGACTCGGATTAGAGCGCGGAAATTCTGCAAAAATGGCATTGGATGTGATAACTTCGCTTATAGAAAAATTTGGACAAGGTGGAAATTGTGCATGCGATGGAAGTATGCATTATCACAATTCGTTTCTTATTGCCGATTCAAGGGAAGCATGGGTATTGGAAACTGCGGGTAAATGGTGGGTGGCGGAACAAATCACCGATGGAGTCCGCAATATATCGAATAATCTTTCGATTAGTAATAATGGAACCCTTTGTCACAAAGATCTGATTGAATTTGCAATCAAATCCAACTTGTGCAGAGATGAATCCTCCTTCAATTTTGCGAAGATCTTTACAACAGGATATTGGACTCCAAATATCCCCCCTACAGGACGAGAAGGGCGAATCAAATTTATGCTTGAAAAAATGATAGGTGATATTACCCCAATTTATGCTCGAGGGATATTAGATGATCATACTGGAGGCGTGTGTATGCATGGAGGTTTTATTTCAGCCGGCTCTCAGATTTCTACTTTATCTCAAAAGCCAGATTTGACTCATCATTGGTTTACGATCACCGCTCCCCCTTGCAAAAGTGTGTATTTGCCATTTACCTTTGATAATGCGTGTCGAGGGTTAACGAATCCTGGACCTCACAAAGATATTAATGAATCGTGGATCTGGGTAATACATCAGAAATTTTTCAAAACCCTTACGGGATCTGAAGCAGAAAACCAGCGAAGCAAAATAAAAGGATTGGATGTAGAATATAGTAGAAAAAGCCTTGACTATAAAGGAAATATCAATCAGATTGTACGAGATCATAATGAATTGTTCCAAAAATATCAGAAGCAAATACGGAGCAATAACACCTTTAACCTGTAGATCTCATTTAATTCCTTCTTTTCATTGAAGGAAGTTGTTTTTATTTTATATTTTCCTACGCCTTATTTTGACCTATTATGGTGAAAAAATCAAAAATAAGCACCCGCACAAAATTACATGGCGATGTTCTCGAATGGCAATGGAAATCTAACCATTGGGCAGCCACAATTCCAAAGTGGTCCTCAAGCTATTTACTAGATGGTTTATTAATCGACACAGGCGCCCCTGCAGGAAGCGAGCAAATTTATCAATGGGCATCGAATTTACCTGAAAATGATCGAATTTCCCAAGTATATCTTACCCATTTTCACGAGGACCATGCTGGAGGCGCGTTGATTCTTCAAAAACGCATGAATCTTCCAATCTTATGTTCTCCTTCGACTCAGAAACAATTTGAATCCATCAAATCTTACCGTTGGTACCGACAAGTCTACTGGGGTAAAAAATTATCACCTCCCCACCAACCGCAGCCAATAAGTGATAAAATCTCATCTAAGTCGGGAAAATTCAATTTCATTTTGATTTCTTGCCCGGGTCATGCGCCCGATCTTACCGTCTTACTCGACCGAGAACACCAACTCCTATTTGTGGGAGATGCCATCATGAAACGGTATGAAATGATTTTTGGAGGTGGCTGTCAAGATATTCAAGAGAATATTGAGGAGATTTACCTTTCTCAAAAACATCTATATGACCTAACGGAAGGTTTGGATGATTTGCAGATCTTTGTTGCCCATGCCAAAGTGTATCCACGATCATTTCTAAAGGAAAAAATGGATGAAATCGAAAAGCTGCACTTGGATGCCCATCGCTTTAAAGATCAATTGAAGGGTCAAGGTGTGATTAAAACTGAGGATATTGTGAAAAAGATCGTAAATCTCCTATGGAAGAAGGGTGAAAATCGCTTTGCAAAATTTATATCCAGGGGCGAGCTAAGTCATGCCAATCTTGTAAAATCCCTATTGGAATGGGATTTGGAATAATTACAGAACTCAAAATTTTTTTCCTTATCTTATTTTTTATAATTACCTAATTGCCCACAACCGCCCAATCTAAATGATAAAGAGAAAAAGAGAAAAAGAAAAAAGGATAGAGCATAATTCGTTTTATGAAAAATGACAACGTTTATGGATTCATTTCATACATATCTTTCAGTGTAAAGACTTCACCTTCCCAAACACGTTTGAATCGGGCAGCATTCGGTTTGGGTTTGCCCAGCATGCGCATCAAACACCACGATTGGAGCATTGTGGTTTGTGGCTTAGCTTGCAAAGTTAAGGCATATTTTGCAAAATCCCGAATCAAGAAGTCAAATATTTCCTCAAGGAGATCATCACTAATCTTGTAGTGGGGCACATTTTCGAGGATCAGCTGACCGTAGATCACTAATGTGAAGAGTTTCCCGAGATTGAGCAGAAAATCGAAGTCTTTTGATTGACTCTTGGAGGGTCGCGCCACCATCAGTAACAATTTCAGCCATTTAATCTTGCGCTTAAAACGATTCACATTTGGAAGATTGAACTTTGCATAGACCTTCCGATAGTCATGGAACCGAATACCTCGCAGATTTTTGGCTGGGGGCTGGTTAAACAAAAATTCATCGTCTTTCGCCTCAGAAACCTGTGGAACCACGGAGAATTCCCCGTGTTTGAAGAAGTAATTCTGCATGAACTTAAGCACAAGAGCCATATTCACGTGAACGGTCCCTTCGAGTTTGGGCAGTGCCCGAATATCTCGGGTTGCTAATGCGAAGTAAGTATTTTTTTCGAAGCCTTTTGCCGCGATGACCTCCCATAGAAGGTCAATAACTTCTTCGCCCTGGAGAGTGACCCACATTTTGACCATTGGATTGTAGAGCAAATAACGGCGATCTTCAGGGGTTGCCACACGGAAGTAATCGGCTGCCCGCAATGCAAAGAGCTTCATGGCAGATAATCGCGCATATGCTTCAACAAAGAAGGATTTGATATGGGGAAAATTGGTTACTGGACCACCATATAAAATACGATGACTTGCATGGTTCATGGCTTCGTAGAGTGCATGGGTGGCAATTCCGATCGATGCAAACCCGAGATTGAATTTACCAATATTCACCGTATTGAGCGCCATATCCCATGCTTTACGTCCCTTGGCTAAAATTTCCCTGTCGGTGATAGGATAATCATGTAACTTGTATTCTGCAACATAGCTGCTGACTGCGACAAGGTTTTGCACACATTCGTATTTCTCATGATCAGTTTTAGTCACAAAAAATGTGTAGGCACCGTATTTTTTATCTTCGGGATCAAAGGGCGGATCTAATTTCCCAAATATCGACACCAGAGCAGCTTGATTGCCATTCCCGATGTAATATTTGGAGCCTTTGGCTGTGTAATTGTTATCACCGTGCTTCGAGAGCTTCATACTGGTGCTATAGATGTCGGCCCCATGTTCTTGTTCCGACAATCCGAAAGCAAAAATGCCCCCTTCGTGCAAATAGCGGGCGGTGTCCTTCTTAACCTCTTCGTTCTCACTGAGAAAAATGGGTCCAAGGCCCAAAATTGATACTTGCCATGTGTACCAAAAATGGAGGCCGTAAAACGCCAAAATTTCGTTAAATTCACAATTTCTCCATGTATCCCAGCGGGTGGAACCATCTCCATAGGGGGTTGGGGTAAGGAGGTCGGCAAAAATATGATTCTCGGCAAGGAAGTCAAGAAAGTCTTGGTACCAGATGCGGTCGAAGTCATCCTTTAGAAGTTTCGTCTTTCCTTTATTCTCGAACCAATCAACGGTAAGGCGCATGATCTCGGCGGAGCGTTCGTCGGGGTAGTACCGCGAAAGATCACGGGGATTGAATAGTAGCATGATCTAGGATTTTGGCATGGATCCTTTTAAATGCATATCCGTTAAGATTCCAAAAAAGGGTGAGAATTCTATTTGGTTAATGGTGTTTCCATGGTTGATCTGGGAATCGGATAAAGTTTTGAGAATATAGATCAGAAATATTATTACTTAGAGCAAATCTCACCAACCTGGACAATTTCAAGGATTATTTTTCCCGTAGATGATTTTGGAATTTACATATTCAGTATATTCGTACCATTGGCGGAGAAATTTTCTACAAGCTTTAAATAATCAGAGTTCCCACTCAAATTTACAGAAAGAAATATCCATCTTTCCATTATTGAAACTAAAAAACTTTTTTTCTTAATAGAAACAGGAGAATCTATCCAATGCGTGAACGGGGTATGTGTGGGGACCTATTGTGTTTTGTATTTCTATTTGTTGTCCTTTTTGGGGTAATTTACCTTCTAAATTCAACCAGCGATTTTTTTGCATTTTAAGCACATTTCATCTATCATCGTGCTTATCCCGAAATAAAATGTGCATCGTTCCCTAATAACTGAATTTAAATAATTTCGCTTTCCATATTGAATTAGATTACAGATGCAAATTGCTGTTGTAGATATTGAAACTACCGGGCGAACCCCCACAGAAGGCACAATTGTGGAAATCGGTATTGCCATGTTGGATCTCCGGACTCATTTCATTTCAAAGCTTTTCGATAGCGTGGTGCGGGAAAACAAATTTCTAAAGGTGTATGAGGCGACATCTATTGCTGAAAGTTGGGTTTTCCAAAATTCTGATCTGAAGTTGGATGATGTCCTGGAGGCACCCCTCTGGTCACAGGTTCGAGTCAAGATTCAACGAATTTTAAACCATTTTCCCGTCACTGCCTATAACAAAGATTTCGATTTTGGGTTTTTGAAATCCAGGGGTATAAAAATTCCCAGAGAATTGCCCTGTCCAATGAAAGTCGCAACACCAGTTTTAAAATTACCACCCCGGTATGATTTTCACGATTTCAAATATCCAAGCGTGGAAGAAAGTTGGAATTATTTTTTTCCAGACAAACCCTATACAGAAAGCCATCGGGCCTACGATGATGCAGTTCATGAAGCTGAGATTGTCTATCAGTTGTATAAAATCGGCGCTTGGAAACCGATATTGAATTCTCAGTAGATTCCAACACGCAAACCTGCATATGGATTTATTTCGAATCACAAAAAAATTTTTTTTTGAAAGGACTGGATAAAAAATCTACTACTTTTGACTTCTTAATACAAAAACATACAAATTTGTATGAATATCTGTTTATTTGATTATTAGTTAAATGAGGCAACTAGACAAGGGTTCATTTGATCAAAAAAATAATATACTAAAATCTGAGTTAGTAAAGGAGAATTTGGCGAATATTCATCAGATTCCCATGAATCAGATTACTTTCACATACATAGATATAATAAGGAGGATTTAATGATAATTCTTAGTGATTACTGTGTTTAAAATGATAATTGAATTAATACGCCAATATTTCAGCAATTGGGCTCTTTCCATTGAATCGCACCAAATTCTAATGCACTGATCCATTTGACTGTAATTCTTGGCATAACAAACAAAATAGCAGATTTGAGGGATCTAATACCACCTAAAGTCCTACGTCTACATTATAGTATCTATCATAGAGTGTTTTCTCCCCTGAAACAGGCAGCAGCTCGAGTTTCTTAGTTAAGATTTTTTTTAGTTTCTTTTTAGATTTCGTTTTAGATACCTTTTTCTATCGGATAAAATCCTATTTTCGCTATGGGAGTCAATAATCAATATGTGCGAAAACATTTAGCAATAAAATGAAATCATTATTCATTGTGAGTTACCAATAAAATCCCGTGAAAAATTATGTTTAAATATTTCAAAGATAAACGGATGGTCAAATTTCATTGCCCAACATGTAAAGAAACGATTACTTTTCAAATCCCCGACAGCGTATTTGAGGAAGAGCATACCCATTTTCCTTTCACATTTCGCTATATCCACGGACACCCACCGCATAGCATCACTCTCTATATTGATAATCATGACAACATCCGTGGGAAAGAATTTGGAGATTCGATTCAATTATCCAACGACATCATCGAAAAAATGTTTGAGACGCGCGATCCACAATTGCAATCAAAGGAAATTTCCGGAAAAATAATGCAAACCATCTTCAATACCTTCACGACTGTCATTGATGCACGAATTCCGGAAGCCGAAACTATCCACTATGCAGTTGGTCAAACCCTCGGAAAAAATTTTGAACATTTATTCCTCTCTAAAGAAGAGGGGGCATTGATGGGAGAATTGGCGGCATTTTGGAAACAACATGGTTTTGGCCACATAGATGACCTAAAACTGGGCCCCGATGTGATAACATTTAAAGTATATGAGTGCTTTGAGTGCAGTCACCTACCAGATTTAGGTCGTCCGGTTTGCAAACTGGATGAAGGTTTCCTCACTACGATATTTGAGTCCAAATTTAAAAAACACTATGAAGTTAAAGAATTGGAGTGTTTTGCCACGGGAAAGGACTATTGCAAATTCCAAGTGAAGGAACTGGGACGCAAAATCGCCTAAATTGCAAATTAACTCTTTTTTACTGTTTGCTGTTTACTGAATTTTTTGGGAATCTAGTGGAAAGAAGATTCCCTATTTAAAGGCATCCAACGGTATAAAAAGGATGTCACCAAAAGAATATCACTCACTGGGATCATAACTCCATGCCCTCCTTTCTTGGGGGAAAGACGGACGATTGGATTTTGGATGGAATTTTGGTGACCGAGTGAACACTCAAGTTAATTCAACAGTTTTAAAAAAATAAAAATTACCAAAAAAAAATAGAAGGTTATTCTTATGGCAATAGAATATACAGGTCTTATTGTTGCCGGAGTGGTGCTTGTCATTCTGGCTTGTTGCATATTGTCAGGTTTGAAAGTTTGCCTGGAATATGAACGCCTCGTCGTTTTCCGTCTCGGACGGTATAGCCGCACACTCGGCCCAGGGATCGTTTTCCTCATCCCAATGATTGAAACATTCCGCAAAGTCGATCTGCGGATAATTACGCAGGATATTCCGCGGCAGGAAGTAATGACTATAGATAACATACCAGTGCTTGCCAACACCGTTGTGTATTTTAAAGTAGAGCGCCCCGAAGACGCAATAATTAAAATTGAGAACTACGTTTACGCGGTTCGGCAATACACTCAAGCAGCCCTCCGGGACGTGATGGGAACCATGAAACTCGATGATATCCTACAGAAACGCGACAAGATCGCTCTTGAAATCAAGGAAATAGTCGATAAGGAAACCAGCGAGTGGGGTATCGATATTCGCGGAATCAAAATTCAAGAAATGGAACTTCCAGCTGAGATGAAGCGGGCTTTCGCCAAGCAAGCCGAAGCCGAGCGAGAAAAACGAGCAGCAATCATCAAGGCCGACGGAGAATTCTTAGCGGCTAAACAACTCGCTGAAGCTGCCCGAGTCATGGCAGCAACTCCCGGTGCATTACAACTACGGGCGTTACAGACCATAAGGGATA
Organism: Promethearchaeota archaeon; assembly: GCA_018238965.1. Classification (GTDB taxonomy): domain Archaea; phylum Asgardarchaeota; class Lokiarchaeia; order Sigyniarchaeales; family Promethearchaeaceae; genus Harpocratesius. Next base: position 22,347 of record JABCSI010000008.1, on the reverse strand, counting down.
TTGCTCAAGACCCCTCGGAGAAGATCGTCATTTTTATGCCCTCGGATGGTGGAGGAGCTGCAAATGTCCTTGCTAAGACATTCAAATAATAGGAGGGATATATCATGGCAATGAAACTTGCCCCAAATCGACGATATATACAAATAGCCTTCAATGGAAACACACGCCAGGTGCGTAGGATTTTACCCAGAATTCCGTATGATCCACGCATATGGATCGAAGCAGGAACTCCGTATATCAAACGGGAAGGCGCCGCCGGAATCGCACTCATCAGTCGGTATTGGCGGGGAATCGTGGTTGCGGACTTAAAAGTAACAGACGGGGCTTTCGACGAAGTCAATTTTGCAGCCAACGCAGGCGCACGAGCAGTAACCGCAATGGGAAGTTCTCCGATAGCAACACTGAATAAATTTATCGAAGCCTGCCAATCCCGTCGTGTGTTTTCGTTGATAGATATGCTGGGAGTGTCGGATCCCCTTAAGAGACTTATGCCATTGACTCATAAACCCGATGGTGTGATTATCCATAAAGGGCGGGATGAAGAATCCAGCGCCCAAGCAATGATCCGCTACCGCGATATTGGTAAAATTCGCGGAAAATATGATGTTCTCATTAGCGTGGCAGGGGGATTGCTCCCCTCAAAGGTGCGCACTGCTTACTTTAACGGCGCTGACATAGCGATTTTGAACATAGTACGGAATTCGGATCCCAACGAAGGAATTAATGAAAATTCCAATTTTCGAAGATTAATTCCACAGATTTTGAGCGAAGTTGGCGAATAATACAACCTCCCTTCAGATTTCTGCAATTGGGTTCTTCTTTTTTTTATTTTTATTTAATCTGCTTCTTTCTTTCCTTCTCTTTGTGTGCGGGCAATCCATCGCAGGTAGATATATAATACAGCCAAGATGTGATACACCCAAGCACCGAGGATCCCAAAATTCGGAAAGAGAATAACAAGAATTACACCCAATAAAGCGCTCGATACAATATATATGAAGGTAATCCCCCATTGATGGGACTGCAAGAATATATGCAAATGATACAAACCGAATGCAATAGCACTGAGCCACATTGCGTCAGAGTAAGGAAGGGATTGATCCAAATAAAAAAGAGCAATACCACGGAAAACGATCTCTTCCAAGAGGATTATACAGGGAAATTGAACAAGCAAACCATACCAATCGCGTTGATTCCATGCAGTTAGAAAGGATTGTTGGGAAACGTCAACGTGAAGAACTTTAATAATGAGGGCGGATAGAATTTCGGCAATAATTATCCATCCAATTGTAAATCCACCAAGGAGAAACCAAAAGTTTCCAAAAATATCCGAATTTTCAAAATTTTCCAAAAATGGCCATGGAATTCTGGGTTGGAAAGAAAGCCATAAAGAAGCGGGCTTTAAAACCAATATAACAAATAAAATTGCAACAAAAGTGAGGAACGGGGTTGATAATTGCTTAAAACGGGTGAGGGTACGGGAAGCCATCGATGTATCACTTTTTAGTTTTAATTTTTTCTTTTTTTGCACGTTTATATGATGTGTTGAGCAGTTGTTGGTTGCGGAAAACAATTTTGGGACCTATTCCTGGAAAGGTAGATAATATTCCAGAGATGTTTTTGGGATTTCCACCCGAAGTAAATCCAACTGTCGTTGAATCAAGGGCATGCAGAATTATTTCCGGTGTTTGAAAAACCTCAAGAAATTTTTGCGCTCTGGCATAACCAATATCAACCAATCCCTGCAGAAAATATTCTTGATCCTCGGAAGAGACTGACACAGATTTTTGAAGCGCATCGGGATGAGATGTTTGAGAAACTCCCACATTATTCCATCCGAGTTGATTCTCTCGCTGAGCTAAGGTGAAAACCAGTGCTGCAGTTTCGGCTTCGTTTAGTGTAGGAATAATCGGAATGTGCATTCGGGTACTTACATAGATCAATGCCCCATATATGGATTTGGGATTTATAAATTTCCTAGAAAACATCCGTTTTGAATCCTCCAGCACCAGAACCGGATATAGGTATGCTTCTCGGAGTTTTTGAAGTTGCAAAAATAATCGTTGATCGAAAATACTAGCAACAAAATCGTCCCCGCGTTTACGTTCAATTGCACAACGGGGTGATATAATATAATCCCCATATTCCAGTGTTTCGATGGTAAGGTCGAGATTGAAATTGGTATCAGAATCCAATTTAAGAAATTCTTCTCTGATTTGTCCCCTTTCCCGTTCATCCATTACAATTTTTATTTGCGACAATAAATCATCCCTACCTTCCCCATAGCACAAATTAGTTACTTAATTAATGATTATTACCTTAATTAATGGTTATTATCTTAATTAGAATACCAATAACAAAGAAGCCACAAGGATAGCCAATATTATGGTAGTTTCTCACCCACCCAAGGAATCCCCACTAAAACTGTTGTTTCAATTTCCCCTTAAGATTTCGGCAAAACTCAAAATGGTTATGACCGAGTTGCCCAATCAGTCCACTGAAATCTTGACAGTTGACCACGATTCAGGATTAATATTGATCCCACCTGGTGGTGCAGTTCTATACATTACGGCACCCGATATGGGAACCTCTAAAAAAGCCACACAAATCGAATCCAGAATAGAAGAATTTTTCCTCCATCATATATGGGGGGTGGTAATCTTGGAAGGATTCCACCGATGGGGTGAAGAGAAACGTAAAACAATTCAAAAAATAATGCTGTCGATATTTCTTTCACAGACAGAATCAGCCTGCCCTATAATGATGCCTTCCAGAAATGCCAAGGATAGTGCAGAAATATTGACAAGAATCGCTAAACGAGAACAAATAGAAGATCTGCCTCCAACTTTGTCCCGTTCGCGGGCGAAAACGGTATTATTGGCAAAAGCTCAAGAGTATCTAATCGAAGGATTGCTTAATTGCGGTAGAAAAAAGGCAAAAAAATTATTAACTGAATTTGACAGTCCAATCGCAATTATTCGAGCTCTTTTGGAAAATCCAGAGAAATTTGACGACATCAAAGGATTTGGGAAAAAATTTGTTGAAAATAATCGCCAATTGCTTGGTCAATGTCTGCTTTCATCTTCAAAACCAACAAATTAAATATCTCATTACCCAACTTGTATTATGAAAGAACCGAAAGATACACCTAGCCGCCCTGGTGAGAAAAAAAATCGCTTTGAGGTAAAAATAAAATTCTGGATCCAAGATCCCGATAAGGATTTCACCTTAGGAAAGGGGGATGTCAAATTGTTACGGGCTTTACTCAAATATAGTAATCTTACAAGAGCCAGCAAAGAACTCTCCTATTCGTATAAGTACGGGTGGGGCAAATTACGGAAGATTAGCAAAAACACGGGTAAGGCTGTTGTTATCACCACTAAAGGTGGCTCTGGGGGAGGAGGAACAGTAGAATTAACCAACTGGGGTAAATATTTGGTTGAACTCTATGATACGATTTCCTCCGATGTTGAAGATTTCAGCACTCAAGCCAATCGCAAATTGCATGAAATGAAATATGAAGAACCAGCATCTGATTCTGAATAATTCTGAATAATTATAAATATAATAATTATAAATATAATATCTAGGTACGGGACATAATTATTCTATTTGGCGTAAAAAAAATGCTCAGCAACAACTCAACAATCATATTGGACATAGGAGAAGGATTTACCAAAGTGGGATATGTGGGGGAGGATCGCCCACGTGCAGTCTTCCCAACTGTTGTAGGTTTACCCAAGTACCAGCAAATGGCGGGGGCCTCAGCACAAGAAATTTATGTTGGTGAAGATACGACACGGATGCGGGGCGTGTTAAAACTCGAATATCCAATACATCGGGCTTCCGTGATGAACTGGGACCACTACTATGCAATCCTAAATCATATCTTTTATAATGTTCTTCGAATCGACGATACAAGCCGCTTCAATGTTATCTATATTGTTCCACCTTTAACCCCTCCTGATACCGCGGAATATTTTGCCAGGGTATTGTTTGAAACCCATAGGTTTGCGAAAGTAGCTATTATCGATTCTGCTACCACTGCAATTTTTTCAGTTGGTCTCACAACCGGGCTTTCGGTGGAAATAGGTAGCGGAATCTCAACGATTGCACCTATTATGGATGGTGCTCTATACGATCCCAGTATCCGAAGATTAAATATAGCAGGAAGCGACGTTGAGGAAAATCTTAATAAACTTTTAACCCAATATGGCATCTTTCAGAAACGGGAAATTATCAAAGATATTAAGGAGAAATGTTTAAAAATTGCATTGGATCCGGCCCATGCAGCCCAAGATCCTACAAATGCTGTTGATTATCTCCTTCCAGATGGTGAGAAAATGCACATTCATGAATATGTTACGGTAACAGCACCAGAAGTATTATTCAGTCCGCAAATGGTGTCAACACAAAGTGAAAGCATCTCCCAAGCCGTAGTTAATTCTCTTTTAACAGTGGATCCCAATTATATCAAACCCCTACTCCAAAATATAGTTGTGACTGGGGGAACATCCTTGATTCCTGGATTCAAAGCACGACTCATACAAGAAATCGGTTATTCCTTGGATACTCTAAAAGAACGTCTTCCGAAAGAAGAACCAGAACCGAAAAAAGAAGAACTCGTATTCATGGAAGAAAAACAAAAAATGGTACAGTTGGAGGTAAAAAACGGCAAAGCGGAAGGAAATTGTCCTAAGTGCGGGGAGATAGTAAATTTTGATCAAAGCGAGTTTTGTCCCTTCTGTGGCACAGAGTTTAAAGCGAGTATGACACCACAAATTGATATCATTGGAACCGCCAAGCAACAGTTTCCGACGAAATGCACAGATTGCGGAGGGAAATTGGATGGAGAATCTCCTTTCTGTAATCATTGCGGATCTAAACTGAAGGCTGTAATCGTTGAGGATAAATTGGATCGTAAAGAAAAACGATTATTGAAGAAAACTGGGGTTGGAGGAAATGATTTTGCGGAATTTGCAGATGAAATCAGCTCAGAATACGATGCTGACGAATTAGATGAACTCATCGAAATTGACGAAAAATTCGAAGAGGAAAGCAAAAACGAGCTTCATATTAACATTATATTCCCGCAAAATCGAATTAATGCTGCATATCGGGGAGCGTCTATTTTGGGGTCGCTACCTTCGTTCCGGAGATTCATGATTTCATATGAGACTTTCACCGAGAATCCAAAGGTAGCGGTGATTGATTTTAGCCAAGTGTTCACGAATTAGTTGAGCGAAAAATATAGGGAAGATCGATAATCAATAATTAATACCACAGTTTTTTTAATGAATCAAGAATTTTTATGCTCAAATATCGAATGGTATTAGGTTTCCGCACAATGAAACGACATAGCAATAAATTAATCTTGATTTCCGTAATTCTGACCTTTTCATTACTCATTTCAGCCCAATATGCAGCTGCTACGACACGAAAAGAATTATTGGAAGAATTTTGCCTAAGTAACCAACACTCATCTGGAGCCTTCCTAGATTCACCTTCAGGGGTTTCGAATGATGACAATACTCTTTCAGAATTCACAACTTATGCCAACCTCTTTATCTTGGCTCAAATTGATCCTGATTTGGAAAAATTAGATGATGCAGGAATTGTTCGGAGTTTTTTACGAGATAAATATACTCAATTCTCCGATGTAGGAGCAGGAGATATCCAACAAGTCTATTATGCGTATTTTGCAGGGTTGATTATAGGAGTGAATTACACCGAAGAAATGGAACAAGACGCCAGTCGTGAATTATTAGCATTACAAAATCAAACTAATTCAGGATTTGGAAGTTTAGAGACAAATATTCCAAGTATAATAGAAACTTATTATGCAATTATGCTATTGAATGAATTTGAGACCATCAATGAAACAGATACTTCAGCAATTGGAGATTTTGTTTTCAGCTGTTGGGATGACACAAGCTCAACTTTTACTTCATCTCCAGAGGGAAATCCATCTTTGGTTGATACTTATTTCGCAATCGCAACACTTTTTGAACTGGATTTGTTGAACTCGTTGAACACAAGTAAGAAAGAAGCAGTAATTGATTATATCGGAAATTTCTATTTCAATGAAACCACCTATATGAATCATTTTGGCGGTTATGGAATAAAAACTGGGATTATTCAAAGTTCATTATTATATACCTATTATGCAACCCAAACCTTGACACTCCTCGAAACTGAATTACATCCTGAGACATTAACTTGGGTTCTGGCCCGCCAAAATCCCTATGATTATGGATTTTGTGATTCATCCTCTGGATCAACTGATGCATCTTCTTCAGCGAAGCTTTCCTTTTATGCTACAAAAATAATTCTCTCTTTTGATGAAAATGCATTTGAAGATGCTCGCTCCGCGCTAATGAGTGAAGAATTATGGCAGTTGGAAACAAGCCCATGGATTGTCGCTGGTATTGTAATTGGGTGTGTGTTTGCGTTCGCGGGAATAATTTTCGGTATTTGGAAATTTAAAAATCGAATCTAATTCACGCATTTTATTTTTTCTTCTTCACCTATTTTATTTTTTTCTTACTTCTCCCATATACGCACTTTATCCTTTACTCTACGAACCTTATTATATTTTCGACCATTCTATAGTTTCGAGCATTAATGGTATCGCATATCCCAATACTTCTTGATGGAAAAGCCCTCGCAAACAAAGTTAATTTGGCTTTAAAGCAAAAAATTAGATTAGTTTTAGAAAAACAGTCACGTCCACCGGGTTTGGCAACTATTTTAATCGGAAATGACGAAGCTTCGCAAGTTTATGTTAGTATGAAAAGGAAAACATGTGAAAATATTGGTATAAAGTCCATTCATCATCAACTCGACGAGAATACAAATATTGACGATCTACGGGATTTAATAAAACTTCTTAATGATGATCCTTCTGTTGATGGAATATTGGTACAGATGCCATTTCCAGCAGATCTCCGAAAATACGAACCTGAAATCATGCGTTTAGTGCATCCGACGAAGGATGTAGATGGATTTCACCCCAATTCCATTGGAGAAAACACCGTTGGGAATGAAACTTTTGGATCCTGCACCCCCAAGGGAATGATCCGCCTTTTGGAAGAATACGATATTCCAATTGATGGACAAGAAGTTGTAATTGTTAACCGAACTAATGTGATTGGAAAACCCTTGACCATGATGTTCATGAATCGAAGCGCTACGGTGACCGTCTGTCATAGTCACACCCGAGATCTTGATTTTCACCTAAACCGTGCCGATATCATTGCAGTTGGAGTGGGCAGACAGAATTTCATTACCCCAGAGCGCGTAAAAGAGGGTGTTGTAATTCTTGATGCAGGAATAAACCGCACAGCCGAAGGAAAACTGGTAGGTGATGTGGATTTTGATGCCGTAAAAGACAAAAGTAAGGCGATTACGCCGGTTCCCGGAGGATTAGGACCCATGACTATAGCAATGCTCATGGAAAACACGTATTTGAGTTATTGCGGTCACCTTAATCTCACAAATAACTAAAACAAATGTTAAATTAAGGTGTGGGTCTTGGTTTTCCGCTGTGACTCTCTTTCCAAGCCCGGATTACATCATTCATCGTAAGTAACCCCTTCAATATCCGTTCTTCTTCCGTATCGGAGATCTGGACAATTTCAGTTACCAACAATGCAGGACGATCATATTTAGTCATCATATCCATCGCTTCTTGCAGAGTTGCATTCGTCGAGATATAAATATTCTCTGTCTCCATGAGTTCCCTCACCGAAATTTTATCCCACGTTTCATAGGACACGCTATATAGGGAATCCAAATAAACCACACCTTCCAATTTTCCAAAATTCATCACCGGAAACTGATTCAAATCATGGTTCTGGGAACTTACTTGGGCAAATTCGAGAATTGGGAGGTCGGGCGACACAGTTATTAGATTGGCAGACATGAATTCATGCACTTGAGATTTTCCGAGCAGATAGATAGTATCTGTTTTTAGCCCATGACCCTTTTCCCCTAAGATGAGGGTATATATAGAAGAACCCTTGAAAAAGATGCGGCCAACAAGGAAACTCGTTATGGAGGTTATCAGAAGTGGGGGGAAAACATCAAAATGCTGGGTCATTTCAGCTAAGATCAAACAAATATTTAACGGTGCTTGGGCGGAAGCGGAAAATACAGCAGCAGCACCAAGGATACAATAGAGAATAGGATTGGAAACAATATTCGGTGCAATCAGCTCCAATAATAATCCCACAGCCCCACCAAACATACAACCGATAAATAAAAGAGGGGCGAAAACACCCCCTGAACCACCAGACGCGATTGTGGAACCTGTTGTAAAGATTTTTAATATCCCCAATATCAATAACAGCCAAAGACTAAACTGGGCATCCAAGGCAAGTTGAATTCCTTCAAATCCGCTTCCAAACAGCCCGTATGTTGGATAAAACATAATTGCAATTCCCACCAATAACCCTCCTAAAGCGGGTTTCAAGTATCCAGGAATATTTAGATTTCTAAATCCCTTTTCCATGGCCCGATAAATAATGAAGCGATAATAGGCAATTAATCCACAAACTATCCCCACAACTATAAAAAAGGTATATTCAATCGGATGGATGGTGGAAATATCGACATCAATGGAAAAAATGGCTTCGAATCCATAAATATTACCGGCAATCAATACACCGATAACTGCAGCGAGAAAAACAGGTATACTGGCAAACAACGTAATACCTTGATACAATATTTCAAGCCCAAAAAAAGCCCCGCCAAGGGGCGAATTAAAAGTACCGGAAATTCCTGCCGCTAAACCACAAGCCATCAGCAATCGCTTGTCTTCCGGGTTAAGTTTTAGCTTTTTTCCAAAATAAGAACCAAAAGAGGCGCCTATCAAAGCAATTGGACCCTCTCTTCCAGCATTACCTCCGGATCCGATTGTGATAGCAGTTACTATGGTTTTATATAGTCCCACTTTAGCGGATAGACGGGCTCTCCGAAATGTAATTGATTCAAGAAGAAGGGGGATACCAGATCCTTTGGTTTCTTGGGCAAAATTATTAATAATGATTCCCACGATTAATCCACCGGTAGCGGGAAGGATAATATATCCCAAATTATATCCACCAACGTTAATTGTGATAAAAGGCAATAGAAATTCTAAAAAGAACCAAGTTATCTTTTCAATTAAGAATCGCAGTAAAACGGCAAATAAGCCTCCGATGATACCCATAACGATAGCTAAACCACAGAGAACAAGCCAGCGTCTTACGCTATTTGAACTTTGGAAGGTAGATCCGGGCGCTAGAGACATAAATTTTCACCGTAAATTGGCAAAGCAAAAAAAATTGAAAAAAAACGCCTAAATCTCTCCATAAATATGATATTTATTCTCGCTTCCGATGCCATAAACTTGGAATTTTTTACCCTTTTTGGTTTCACAATTCAGAACAAAAACGGGGAATAAATAAAAGGGGAGAAGGATCTTAATGCTCGAGTTAGATTCGGCATTTTTCCATTCCTTTCTACAGCTCTTAATCATTTTTTGAATATCTTTATCAATATAACCCAAGGAAGGTTCTACAAATTTCTTATCCAATTGCTTATCAGGTTTGGTGATTTTAATGCCCTCAACATCATCAATCGTTGCTTGAATATCCTGCCCGATTTGCTTTTCTAAACCTGAAAATTTAATCGATGAAAAGAGCATAGGTTCCGCGCGATGCTCATGCTTGAAAGGAACAGGTTTAATTTCATATTGGTAAATTACCCCATATCCATCACATTCTGAACAGGTATAAGTGCCTTGAGCTTTGCAATATTGACATGGGATTTTCCCACTGCCACCACATTTCGCACAAGTTAGATTTCCCGAACCATGACAATTGTTACATTTGACGGATAGGTCCTTTTTTACCTTATCCCCCTTTTCATTATATACAGAAATTTTGAGTGTATATTTCCCCGATCCATCACATTCCTTACACTTTTTTCCCTTGCCGGAGCAATCTGGACATTCGACTGTGTGATGTCCCCCACATTTTTTACAAATTACTGCACCTTTACCTTTGCAATTTTCACAGGTATGGGATGCTAAAGTATTGAAGAATGGCACCATTGTATCATCCTTCCACTCATTTTTCTGGGGGAAAGACTTAAATTCGTAGAATTTTTCCTTGGAGACCTTTCGAACGCTAATTTGGGCTTTTTTTGGCTTTTCCTTATCAGGGCGCGTTTCATTTGTTTTCGTTAAGAAAATAATTGCGGCTTTTTGAACGCCTTTTACATATTCGGCAGCGGTGATACTATCTAAATCAAACGTAGAACCTTTAATTTTGTAATGCTTTTCGAGTTTTTGGGTTTTAACGTTTTTTTGCTTCCATTTATTGAATATTACATCAGAATTAGGTGATTTTATTTTTATATCTCCCATGTATTACCATTGATTTTTGTTTTTTATATAACCTATTATCTTTCTCTTAATCAGTATATAATGCTGTCGAGGGAACAAAAGTTTTTATCTTGAATTGAGGTTATATAAATTATATAACTATTCCCGTGAAAATTATGTCAGAAAATCGTGAAACAGTAGAAATGTTTTTAAATTGGGTTAAGGATGGAGATCAAGGTTTGGCCGGTTGGATTGCTTCGGTAATGAACGATCCCGCAAAATTACAAGAACTTTCTCGAATATATACCGACATTAAGAGTGCTTTTGGCTTTTAATTATTTTTTCTCATCTTTTAATTAAATATGGAATATTTGGAATTACATATTTGCAAAAGAAAAAAAAACATCCCTCGTTATCTAACTTGGTTCATGGCTCCTAGCATTTCGGGTGTTTTGCAAAACAAGAATTACTTCGTTATCATCGATAAAGATGACAAGCACCCACGTAAAAAGTATTTTGACATCGTTTGTTTCGAAATTATTAAAAATGATCCTTTTTATCATGAACTGAGATACATTGAGCGCCCATTCTTTACGGGTTTGATCCTTTTTGACATCGAACCCGAAAAAAGCACCTCTATTCCCTTCAAATTTTGGAAACGAAATCTAAAAGCACATAATCCCGAGAATGAACTTAGAATAATGGATCCTACAGAAGTTCGGCTATTTATCCTGAATGCCGAATTCGTGATTGTGGGAAATCATTTAAATCGCCCCCAGGGTCATGAGTTACAAGAATATCAAGTGATTGAAACCGAAACCCATGCAATTCAAAAAACCCAGATGGATGATTATTTAGGGAAACTTCAACCCGTCTATGACTACTTGGAAGTTCTCCAGTATGCTAACATTCGAGGATATCTCTTTTGCCATTCATGCAAACAGGATAAACAATATTCCCTAATTGATGAAGAAACGCGCTATAAAAACCAAGCATTTTATGTTTGCCGAAAATGCGCCGGAAATGAAATTGTCCGCACTTTAAAACAACGAGTGGATATAACTTCGGCATTTAAAACATATCTTCGCCAGATGTTGAAGCGATATAACGATGTTGTGAAGGTATTGAATATATTCGGTCCAAATTTTGATATTATCAAGCATCGCGAAGCAACTTTGGTAAATGTAAGGGACAAAAGGATTAAAACCAAAGGTGTAAAACCACACACCATCTACGATTATGAACTTCCGGCCCCTTTAAATATCTATTACGAAGATAAGAAACGAGTTGAATTACTTCCCGCCCAAATCATGGCCCTTGAACACGGTTTACTCATGAATCAGGATGAATTAATTGTATCTTCAACCTCGTCTGGAAAAACCATGATTGGGGAAATGGCCGGTATCGGAAAAATTTTGAAAAATAAGATGAAATTCTTGAAAAGAACTAAAAATTTATCTAATCCATTTGAATCAGACTCGGATGAACTCAATTACACAAAAATCAAAGGCAATCTTACATCCAAACAAAATCAATATTTGAAAACTCTGAAAAATACGAAGACCACCGCAAAAATGCTCTATTTGGTACCGATTGTGGCATTGGCGAATATGAGACACCGAGAATATAAGGAATTGGAAAAATATGGGGTAAAATCGGCCCTGAAAATCGGTGTTTCCCACATCTCGAGAAAAGGTGGGAGCAAAGAAAATTTCGGTTCCTTATCAAAGGCAGATGTCATAATTGCTACATATGAGGCAATCGATATCCTATTACGCAGCGGCCACCCGCATTTATTAAATGATTTTCGCACGGTGGTGGTGGATGAAATCCAAATGCTGTCGGATCCCGAGCGGGGATTTATACTCGATGGTCTTATTGCACGACTTCGTCTCCATATCCCAAAAGCCCAAATGCTCTATCTCAGTGCCACTATCTCAGATCCAGAAGAATTGGCAAAACATCTCCATTCGGCTTTAATTCATTATAAGGATCGCCCCGTTCCCATTGAAAGACACATGGTAATGTGCCTAGATGAAGCAATGAAGTTCAAGCACATGCGCCGATTAGTCCAAATGGAGTTTAAAGAGAAATCAACATTTGGATATCGCGGTCAGACCATTATTTTCACCAATTCAAGAAAAAACACCGAAAAATTAGCAGAACAAATGCAGGAAAACCGTATCACAGCCTATGCCTATCACGGTGGTTTGGATCATAGTCAAAGGAAATTCATAGAGAAGAGCTTTGAAATGCAAAAGGCAGCTTGCGTAGTAACTACAGCGGCTCTTGCAGCAGGTGTTGATTTTGCAGCGAGTTTAGTGATCTTTTATAATCTTACGATGGGAATCCAACCCCTAACTGTGGCAGATTTTGAGCAAATGAGCGGTCGAGCAGGCAGATTGAAGAAACATGATCTCGGAAAAGTATATATGTTGATATCTCCGGGAAAATCCTTTACCTCAACTTTCATGGAAACCGAAGAACAACTTGCCATGCGCCTATTGAAGGGTGAAATTGAACCACTAAGATTAGAATCCAACGAGGAGCGCCAATTTTCGGAAATTTTGGCAGTAATTGGGATGAGCAGTTCTGCAAGGAATAAGGAACGCGGAATCTCGTCAGGGGATTTACGCTATTTTCATTCGATGATGTTTAACGGGAATTTCAATCTGAAATCCGCCGCAAATTTTCTATACAAAGAAAAGATGATTAGGAAAGTCTTCAATAATACCGAATTCCGCACAACCAAATTTGGTCACGCGGTTGCCGAATCGTTCCTTACCCTATCGCAAGCAATTGAAATTCGTAACAAGATTACTTATCCTGTCACCGAGGAAACACCTCCACCCGATATGATTCGCTTAGCCCAGAGCCTGCATGCCTTCAAAAATGTTTACATAACCAATAGATTGCTGGCTGAATTGAGTATGAAAAATGAACGTCAAAGCCGATCGAACAATTTATTTTCCAATTCGGTATTGGGCATGATTTCAGCAGATTATATGGGTAAAAAACAACGATCCCGCCTTAACAAGCGCCTCTATACAGTGATATTGAAATGGTCCGAGAATATTTTTAATTGTATTTGTGAAGAATCTCCTTATTGCGATTGCGGTCGACGGAATGTTGAAGGGTATATTTTTGATTACCGATTAAGTGGGTTGAGCATAACCGACATCATAGCATCGCTCAAAGAAGAGTTTGAAATAAAAATATTCGCAGGGGATTTAATTGACTATCTGGAAGGGATTATTTATTCGCTACTTGCCATACAAAAAATTGGGAAAAGTGTTCGCATACCTGCCCAAACTATGCTAAGATTAAGGGAAATTCCGCAAATAATCAATTCTTTCATCGGACCACGAAAAAATTAACCCTAAAGGAAAGAACGAGGAATAAAAGGAAAAAAGGATTAAATTTGTTGATTAATTAATTGCTCATCAAATTTTGATTCGGAGCACTAATATGGAATCTTCTTGCAATAATCCACGATAAACCGGAAAAGAAGACAAATATTCCTGCCCCAGTCCCAAGGGGAACCCAGATGCTGGGCATATTTGAATTATCCATCAAGAAAATGATGATTAAATACATCGCGCCTATGAATGCCAACAAGGTTCCCAAAGAAATCAGAAATATTAGCTCCCAGAAGATCGTATGTTGGATAAATTTCTCCTTCGCCCCCAAGGCATATAAAATCGAATTATCCTTGAGATCGTCATTGACTCGGCCACGTTGGAATTGATACAGATTGAATCCGATGATAAATGTCATAAACATCGAAAGAATGATTTGCGTCAAGGTATTCTCAAAAATCGCTTGCTCGTTTGCTTGAAAAGTGGGATAAAGGTCCAATACATTAAAATCCTCCCCCATTTTTGAATGTAATAAGTTAGTAATAGTCTCAATAAACAAATCTTTATCAAACAACGAATCTTCCATCATGATTGCGCTATAGTCAACTAAAATTAAATTTGTGAAATTTGGTCGACCTAGGGTTTCTTGCAATGACTCCAATAAGAAATAAGCAGAATTACCCCTATTGAAGGTATCAAACACAATAGCATTAATTTTATGCCGATAGGTTCGATTTGCTTCTATATTGGAATAAGATATCCATTGAACCAGAGCACTTTCGTATATCTCCCCCGCTAAAGTATCCCCGATTACTGCGCCATTTTGAATATTAAGCAATGCGCCTTCATAATACCAATCTTGAACCATTTCATCAAAATGAACTCCTTGCATTGCAACCAATCTGGTATCTTCTCCACCCACTAGAGCATACTCTTGATAATCAGCTCCGGTAGTTTCATTGATGAGTGCTTGCAAAACTACCCCCGGTTGTTCAATAATGGTTTCTGCTGTAAATAATCGGGAATCAATGGCTTGAATATCATACTCGGTTAAGGTTTCCATCAAAAAAGTGTTAATTTCAGTAATATTATACTCTGAATTCAAAAACATACCCGTCGACAACGGATCTACCGAACTATTCGAAAAAGTTGTGTATCCTTGGTTATATGCTTCCAAAACATAATCATTCCCTAAGGCCAGAACATATTCACCCTGTGCTTGGGTAACATAGGTGGATCCGGTTTTATTAATCACAAATATCCCAAAGAAACATGTAAAGAGAATCATACTCGCCAAAGTAATCATCACTAATGTTTGTCGAACTTTCTTTTTCTTCCTGTAGAGATTGCGTATGGCGGTATTAAGGGAAAGAGATTTCCTTCGCAGGAAATTACGAAGACGGGGTTTCAAAATTGCATGAATCTTACTCTTCATCGGTCCTGCTTTGGTTTCGCTATAGCTTAGGTTTCCAATTTTTCGAATTTCCCATCCGTTGAACATAAATATCACCAAAAGCAATGAGGCCATGAAAAGAAAACTCAGCCCCCGTTCAGGATACCAAGCTAAATTACCAATAAGGGATGAAAAAATCAAATAAAGAATCAAATAACCGCCAAAAGCCAAGATCCAAGCAATTATCATACTGATTGCACATATAATCAATACCTCAGAGAGATAGAAACCATACAAGTGGGATGGATAAGTCCCTATTGCCTTCATAATTGCTATATCTTTTTTTCGGGCTTCAATGATGGCATGATTATTAATTATGAGAATTGCCGCCGCTAAAATTCCAGTAAGAATGAGTAGGAACTGATTAAATTGCGTAAAAAGTTCAAACAAAGTAAAATTCAAGAAATTAATCAGAGGGGGCATCGTAAGAAAATTGAAGCTACGAACTATATTCAAATAGAAGAAGAATAAGGTTAAGATGGTAATATTGCTCCGTAGAATGGATTTTGATTCCAAACGATGATGGACAATATCCTTAATTGCGAAATTCATAGACATTAGTCTCTACAACGCCTCATCAATCTTTTTAACTTCTT
This sequence comes from Promethearchaeota archaeon, assembly GCA_018238965.1. Taxonomy (GTDB): domain Archaea; phylum Asgardarchaeota; class Lokiarchaeia; order Sigyniarchaeales; family Promethearchaeaceae; genus Harpocratesius. The sequence continues at coordinate 6,570 of JABCSI010000008.1, read as the reverse complement.
CACTCTTGCTAACTTCGTCAATCCCGTCAGTCTCACCGTCATTATCTCGAAAAGAGATTTCTGTAACTTGCTTATCGCTGATGATTTTTCCCTCAGCCATTACCAGGATCCGGTGAGCATGTTTAATTAATTTTTCATCATGGGTCGCCACAACGATAGTTTTCCCTTCGGATTGGAATCTTTCAAACAATTCTCCAATGAATTCCGCATTCTTCTTATCCAAATTAGCAGTGGGCTCATCGGCTAAAATTATGGGGGGATCCAAAGCAAGAGCGCGAGCAATTGCCACTCGTTGTTGTTCCCCAGCACTTAATTGAAAGGGAAGATGTTCTGCACGGGCTGTTAAACCAACTTGCTCCAATAATTCATTTGCCTTGGACTCACATTCATTCAAGGGTATTTGGCAGAGCTGCATAGGAAACATCACATTCTCTACAGCTGTTAAGGAAGAAATCAAATTGTAATTCTGGAAGACCAGTCCGACATTAAAAATCCGATATGTAGCTAAAGTTTCGTAATCCATCGGTATTATGTTAATATGACTGAGATATATTGCCCCAGCAGTCGGTTTGTCAAGTCCTGCCAAGAGGTGCAACAGTGTGGTTTTTCCTGCACCACTTTCCCCAATTATGGCAATGTATTCGTGTTCGCGAATCAATAATTCTACATTATCGACTGCACGAACAATATATTCGCCAATTTCAAAATCCTTCACTAATTCTGATATTTTTATGAAGGGACTAGTTGGAATTGGAAAAGGAATTTGCTCCATTAAATAATCGTATTCATCTTTTCGCGTAGGCTTCATTTTTTTTTCCTTGTGTTTTCGTTGCATTTTCTTTGGTTTCTAATAATTTGAATTACTATTTGGTATTTATCACTCGGTGATTTGATAACATGGGCATGCTGTCCTTCTTGATCCAATCGAATTTTAATATTCAATTTGTTTCCATCAAGAAATCATTCAAGCCAAATCATCGATCTGATAAAAATTGTATTGATCCAATGGGTCGGGGTTAAGGGGGATGAAGGGAAATTCAATATCTTTCAGAGGTATATAATCCAGAATCATGTTTGTATCTAAATCTTCAATTAAGGAGATATCCACAAAAACTGCCATCCAGGCCGGTTTTTGAACGATCTCCATTTGTTGAAGTTCTTGATCCCGTTGTGCCTCTTCAGATGTCATGATTGCAACTTCATACGGAAAAAAATTCCCCATGGATCAACCCAATTTACATGCGGGTATTATTCCCACAACAATTGGGTGAGTTAAAGGATTTTCACTATAATCATTGAGTTTTTCTTTCGCATATTCTACGAACGCGAGAGTAAACCACCATTTTACCATATATTACACTCCTAATTTGTTGAAGAAATCAAGTTTAATATTTTTTGTCTTGATATTCCCCCCAAAGTGGATGATTTTTTCTTCCATTGGGCGCAATAAAGAATTAATGGGGCGCTGTTCTGATTTAATTATGGCCGGGGAAATTCTTGCGATATTGGCAACTCTAACCTTTGTTATTTCCAATATCCTATTTCGCAAAACAGAACACGATACATCCCCGATCTTCATTAATGCATTTAGAACCTTTATTGGTGTTCTGGCTTTTATCCTTATAGCATGGATCTCGGGAGTTTTACCATTAATTTTTCAGTTATCATGGCAAATTTGGATGTGGCTAATCTTAAGTTTTATATTTGGTCAAGTTCTTGGAGATACGAGTTATTTTATGGCTCAAAAGACCCTGGGAACAACCAAAGCAATGGCAGTTTCTATGATCTACCCCATTTTCGCCTTCATACTATCAATCATTTTTCTGGATGAAATATTCCAATGGATGATTGTTATCTCATTTCTCTTTATTTTGACCGGTGTATTGATTATAGCCCAATCTCAAATTCATCAAGATCAGCAATATCAACAAGATCAGCAAAACCAACAAAATCAGAAACCAGAGCAAGAAGATGGGGAAGAAGATAGAGAAGAATACGGGGGAGAATTAACGGACATTAAGCAAAAATCCAAGATAATAGGTGCCATTGTATTCGCATTACTGGCCAGCTTTGGATGGGCTGCGGGTTTGGTTATCATAGATTATATAACCAATGAAATTGAGGCACAATTGCATATTGGAGCCATGAGTAGTGTTATTGGGAATGTGATCCGGTTTCCTGCCGCCTTTTTCATCCTGTCCATTATGCTGTATTCAACTGAGAAACAACCAGCAAAAAAAGTCTCCAAAACATCCTATTTATGGCTTTTGGCAGGATCTTTAATTGGAACAGCGTTAGGGGCTTATCTATATACAGAAGCTGCTCGTGTGGCAGGAGCAACCATAATGTCTCTTGTCGCAAGCGCCAGCCCTCTATTTTCTGTTTCTTTAGCCTATATTATCAACCGGGAGAAATCCACTCCCAGAGCCATTTTAGGGGTAATAAGTATAATGATCGGAGTTATTATCATCTTTCTTTAAAGGAATCCAACAAGCCGTTGAAAATGATGACTCGTAAGAATATAGAATTTGAAAAAAGGAGAAAGGAGAAATTGCTGTAGCATAGCTCTTTTGAAAATTAGATTTTAGACTTGTTCGGGATTTTCAGGTAGCCCCTCTTCTTGGGCTTCATTCATTTCTTCCTTTTTCCTCGTGCGTTCCTTGGCATAAATGTATTCTTTAATCCAAGTGAATCTTTGCTCCTTTGCTTGGGCTCGTAAGTAAAATCCGACTAATGCAACACCCATAAGTCCCACAATTAGATATAAATAACCCGGAAAACCGTTTATAATAAAAATCACCATTAGAATGATGAGAATAACGAAACCGCCTATAAATATTGTTTTTTCTTCTTGTTTGAATTCTTTATTTTCTGACATGTCTGTTCGACCAACTATTTATCTGGATATAAAAACAAATTACAAAACTCTTAGGATTAGATAAGTTTTGCATCTATTAAAATTTAGGCTATTCTGAACTGTTGATTATTCAATAATATCCGATATAGGCTCTCTTCTCAAATACAAACAATTAAATAAAGAAAAAGAAAAAATTTACTTTAATACATCGTCCCGTTTAAGACGAGCATCCAGCACATCATCATAAATTTTCTCGATAAATGAAATATATTTAGCATCAAGCTCATGATCGATGCCCTTTTGTTTCGATCGCTTTTCCAATGAGGAAAATTCAATTTTCGACTTAGAAATAAATTTCAATGTTTCGCTCAAAAAACCCTCTCCACCCTAATTAAAGACGACTCAAATATTTAAAACATTCGTACTACTATTTTAGATTGAACATAATTAAAGAAAGCGGCAGTGAACAATTTATCTGAAGAGAACGAACAAATTAACCAGAGAAAACGAGCAAAGAAACAAAAAAATGAGAAAGATCGGTCTAACCTATACTCTACCACTACATAAACGGCAATATTTGATCAAAAATGGAAAAATCACAGAAAATCCTCTTAAAGGTATTTTTCTATACCCATTGGAAACATCATATAAACCTCAGATTTTTACTTTTACTTTTGGGGCTTTTTCACCCTGGACTTTTTCATCGTGGGTTATTCACTGTGGATTTTTTCACCGTTCGGTATTCTGAAATGGAATACGGATTGCGAAATTCTGTAAAATAGATAAATCCCAGGTAAAACACCATATATGCCCCAAAAAAGTAGGTAATTATCGGCACAAATGGGTAAAGAAGTAAACTTATAATCAACCCAATAATTGTAAACGCTATTCCATATTTATAATTCATTTGTATCACCGACATACTTCATCGTCTCTGTCAATAAAAACCTATGTTTTTTCAATTATTCACACCTTTAAACGAGGAAGTGACCGTTAAACTGGAATTTTCTTGGTGGAATTAGTTTTTTCAGGGGGTTCGGCGACAAAATCTTCCACATGATAAGGACCAAAAAAGATCTTTCCGTCCTCCAATTATAGATAAATCGCATTGAATGGAGCGTTTGATTTGTTATAAACTTGTAAACTAATGCACTAGTCTTGATCATTACTAAATCTGATTGAATACGATTTCGAAGTGGTTTAATGCCTATTTTCCATGTCGTATGTTGTCCATCTCCGATTAGGTCGCCTTTCTTCTTAATGATTCCATTAATTCCTTCGTTTTGTCCTCGAATATGGTAAACTAAGTACCATTCAATCGTTCCTTGCATAACTATGCTATCACTAAGCACTTTTTCGGCTTGTGTACCTGATTTTCTTATCTCTCTACGTATCGTTTGTATTTTTTTTCGTAAACTCCATTCTTTTCTCTGTTCTGCAGGGGTTAACCCATGATAGCGTGCATATTGTGCCCAATTTGTAAGTGCTCGTTTCACTTCCTTAACTTTGATGTCATACGTAATTGGTTGATTATATTGGGTGAGATAAAACTTCACATCTTCGATCCAACTCTTCTTTTGAAGTTGTAATAATCCTTTACGAATTGCGAGTTTTGATAGATCTCTAAGGTTATTTATGGATGTTTTTAGTTTTTGGAGTAATTTGGACCCTCTTTTATTTAAATCGACAAATGGAATTGCATTTGCGGCTTTAATCTCGGTAATCACAGAAGTTGATGAATATCCTGCATCAGCACAAATTACAAGGATTTCCGAGTCGGTAACTCTTTCTAAAGTTAAAATGGGATCCAAAGTTCGTTTAAAAAGCGTAACATCTGCTGTTTTACCCGTTTCAGATGTAGATATAATCGGTAAGCAAGTTGCTCCACATCCTATTGAGGTTTTGTGTCCAAAAAAAAACCTTTCGACCCAGTACCATTTGAAGCGGAAAGATCTCGACAATCTACAGGAATATTGCAACCATCAATGGAGATAACACTTAGATCTTGGACTTTCTCTTCAACAAGCATAATATCTATACTTTTTTCGTAATAAATAAGTTTTGTCTCAAGAAGATCGAGGTACCAATATAATTTTTTGATTCCTGGCGGCCGATTTACAAATCCTATTCGACCAGCAAGAGTGTATGACAAAACATTCTCTAAAAATTCAACGGTTTTTAATTTTCCATCCAGCTCGGTAGTACTTGAAATATGATTAATATGTTGATATATACGAGCATGTAGATGAGGCATTAAAACTCCTCGAGTAAATGCATCTTCTTCGGGAAATATCTCCGAAGGTGGAATTATACCAATAAATGCTTCGATAGGGACAGTTATATCTTGGTATCGCTTTAAAAATACATCTTTAATTGCAGATCTTGCAAGTTCGCCAATTTGTGGAAAATAAAAGTCTTGAAATTTGCAAAATAGCATTTCTAAGGCAGAAAAATGTTGTTTCAATATATCATCTGCAATTTTATATACATAGCTCTTGCTAATCACACGTTTAAATGATGATTCAAGGAATATTTTGATTACTGGGGCTCGATTTGAAGCAATAATCGACTGTATTATTCCAATGTCCCTTCCAAAAAGTCGAGTAAGAATTAGAAGATATATGGCTTGCTTGGTATATTTTCTCCCTCTGTTATTAGATTTTTTCAATTCATCTTGATCAATGATTGCCTTAATGTCTTGATCAAAATGAGAGAATCCATCAATGATAATATCTTGATAAGTAACAGGTATATTTGAAAAGATTATGGGAGTTGGGCACATTCTACATTAATAATGGTTTTAAACCTTTATATCACTTTCGGAATTATTTTTTGTCGCCGAACCCCCCTCGGAGACCTCCGTAAGAGGGTGATTACTTCACATCAATTCCGGGACCCTTTATGGAATGCCATTGTGAAGTTAAAACATGATCGGTCCGCCTTTCAGATGATGGAGAAAGATATGCATCAAGGATGGATTCGCCGACGTAAGAAGAAAACAGTCGAACTTACTCCCAAGCAGATCATTCCTTCGTTATTTCAATCTTACAAACGATCTTCAGCATGGCAATTTAACAAATTAAGAGATTTATGGATAAACCATCCTGGTCAAGCAAAAATCATTACCCAAAATCTTTTGAAAACAAAAGAAGAAATAAATTTAGCGGATCTAGCGCAACATCGGACACAAAAGTTAAATGAGATCACCATCGATAAGATCAATCTTCCTTCGCTCATTATTCATGCAATGCAACAAGAAATTGCCGAGTTAACAAACGAGAACTATATTAAACATATCTTTCAACCGAGTTATTCCAAAATACGAATTCAATCTATTAGTGTAAAAGGCTTGGAAGAATTCATCTCAAAACGAATGCAAAATCATGCTCGAAACCTCTTGGCTGGATCGGGACCAAACTCTCTTCTTGGATATTTTCTTCATAATGACAGAAATACGCATAGGATCCTTGAATCTATATTTACCGAGCTCTCAATAACTTTAGAAACCGTTATACAAACTCCGATAATCCATTCCTTGACGTGGTGTTTGAAGTTCAAAGAACAACTTCATTCGTTGAAAATCGAAAGTTTGGAAAAGGATGAAGATAACTCCATATCTATTCACATTACTCCTTATACTCGCCATCTTGGGTTCCGATTTAATGTTTCCTCCAATACTATTAAACGACTTCGGAAAGCAGCAGGTGCTGCTA
>JABCSI010000111.1 GCA_018238965.1 Promethearchaeota archaeon | reverse complement strand
GTCATTATTTATTAGTCTTTATTTCCATTGATCTATTTAAGCAAGATAGCAATACCTTGAAACAGGATCTGATACAATTGGTAGAAGAAAGTTTAGATAATGTGGCTAAGAAACTCAAAATTCGCCCTGAGTTAATTATTCCGTTAGAGAATTTGATAAAAGTTGAAGATCTCGAACGTCTCGTAAAAGAAAAAGACCAGATAATCCAACACTTAAAAAAAGAACTTCAAAATCTTAAAGAGAGTAAAAACGACTCCGAGTCAACGCACAAAGATACGAGCTAACAATACTTTATTCCGTTAACCAATTTGATCAAAGTGGAAGATCTCGAAGTTTGAAAAACTTTCAAGGGATGAGTTCTTTCAAGGCTATGGTTCTCTTTTCTTGTGAGGAACGATAGCACGCCTCAACCACACCATGGGCCGTTTTGGCATCCTCCAACGATGGAGATGCGGGTTTCCGTGAAAGTAAGGAGCGAATAAAGGCGATATTTTCATACCCGTATCCCCTTAACCAATGTTTGGGAAAATCCTTGAGACCATGGGCTTCCATATAATATTTTTCCGTATCCCGGGCTTTAACTCTCCGTCGTGGCTTACCGACTTCGTTTATGTTGATCTTTCCGATTGTGTTATCGTAATCCAGTTTTATGTATGCATTCTCGAAGAAAATTTCAATATAGCGCGTATCATGGATGACATTATGCCAGATAGAACAGAGGCAGAGCGAAGCACCATTTTCCATCTCAATTGTGGCACTGACGCTATCCTCAATCGGATCCAATCCTGCAAAAGAACGCACACGGGCATAAATATTGCATGCCGAACCAAACCACCATTGGATCTGGTCAATATCATGGATGGAATGCTCAAAGAGGGTGCCATGATAAGCCATCTTCGGATCCCTTCGCCATTTTGAGGGATGGGTGCCCGATCCGGTATAGGGCTTGGCTTGATCATCCCGAAAGATTATATTTATCAGTTTCCCCCAATCGGCACTTTGGTGCTCTACGATTTGTTTTATATACCAAAATAGGGGTTCGTGGCGCAAAACAAGTCCCACCTGCACGATTCGGTTGGATTGATCCTTTACTGCAGTAGAACTCGATTGGTCCCTTAAGGTAATCATTTCATCGATCTTAGCCAAGGTGTCGGTTAAGGGTTTTTCGCAGAAGATATCTTTCCCGGCTGCTATGGCTGCCTTATACATTTCATAATGGAAAGCCGTTGGGGTGACAATATAAACTGTATTCACATCGGGATCAGCGATTAAGTCTTTATAGTCCGTGTAAAGGTTATCGACGTGGTATTTTTCCCCCTGTCGCTTAAGTAAAGGTTCATCTGTGTCGGCCAGAGCAACGATGGATATATTTGCCTCATCCTTAAAATATTGTTCCTTAATGATGGTTTCCAGAGCCATAAGGTGGATATCCCCCAAGAGCCCCACACCTATGATACCGATGCCGATCTCAATTTCCATACTTATATAATTCGCTGGATCCAAATAAAGAAAGCTAAAACTACAAATGGTTTATGGAGGAAACACAAATGATGAAAATAAATAATGAAAAAACCTCAGAGACCGTTAATGATCAGCCTCCAAGTAAATTACTTTTATCTGTAGTTAATTGCCGATTACTTCTTTTTGCGTGGTTTGTCCTTCATATGCAACTCAGCATGATTTTCCCGGAGCTCGTAATTGTAAAAGTGAAAAACATAAAATAATCACTTTGAGGTCGTGTATAAATCAAACACAGGTTGTATCTCAGGATCGCTGCATGTTCCCGCACGGAAACACGAAATCAAAATATCTCGCCGGATCCACCAAGTTCCAAGTTCTGTGGTTGTAAAACTATTTAAGGAAAAATCTTCATTTATGAGCAAGCCAAACCGCTGTTGCATGATTTGGGCGGTGTGGGGAGAAGAAAATCCGCAGACTTGGTAAAATGGCTGGGTAATTTGCATTAAATTCCCGGTATTCCAATCTATGACAGGAATTTCTCCATTCCAACGAAGCAAGTATAAGGCAACTCGCAAAGGATCGTTGGGTATACTTGGAGCAACATAGTATATCCCAGGGCAAACATCTTCTATAAGAGTGCGGATAGTAGGATGATATGCAAGAGCAATTGTGGAGATAAGGTTTTGAGCTTGTTGAATCGTGATAGATGGATTAATTTTTCCGACAAATTCGGCTTTGGTATTATACCAATTATATACAGATGAATCATAGGACACTGATATTGTTGAAAGATAAGCCAAAATCTGTTTTTCGAGTTTTTCATCGGTGTGAACTCCATAATCAAAATAGACCTTACGTGAGGGAGACCACATTTTTTCTCCTGCCCCCATAAATTCAAATGACAAAGGGAAGAAAGATGCGAGCACTAGACCAAAGTCGACTTGCCCCGTTTTTTCGAAACCTTGCTTCGAATTATGCATTAGAGATTGCATATTTTTCGAAGAATGGAATGTAGAGATTAGGGCAGATCCACCTGGAAATTTAGCAAGAATCATAAGTCTTTCTAAATATTTGAAAAAATCACCTTCGAAGCCCGACATATAACCCTTAATAATTGTATTGTCAAGATTTCCAACAACAGGCCATAGAAAGGAGCGCTCAAAGGTTGACGAAATTATAGATCTTTTTAGAAGGGCAAAATCTGTATTAACATTACTTATTTGGTAGAAGAAAGGACTCCACTCTCCCGAAAATAATGCTCCAGAATTTTTTATATAGTCGGTAGTATATTTATTTGAAATTGATGTTAAAAAAGCATTAAATCCATTTAATTCGCCAATATTTGACTCGGACACACTTTCTGCTTTTGTAAAAGTAAAAAGCTGAGCAAAAAAAACAAGCATTTGGTCCATTTTGCTCATTTGATCAACTGAAAGGGCATTAAAATCATTCGCTTCCAGATAACTTCGATCTGGAAATAATCTTCGCAATGAATACGAATTTGTGGTTAAAATATCGTCATCTTCTGTGAATAATCCATGATATATGTTATTTATGAAATCTGCAATTGTAACTCTTTTAGAATGATATGAGGGAAATTTACCGTTGATGATATCGAATCGAGATGTTTTAATTTCAGGTTTTGATTTGATAACTTCATTACATATACCATAGAATTGTGCCCATCTTCTAGCAAAATCAGCTTTTGAAAGATCTTTTGAGTTAAAAATTGCTTTAATAGATGACACTTGCCCAGAAATATCACTATTGAAGTAATTTTTAATGATTTTCCACGTATTTGAATACATTGTAGAATGTATTTGAGATAATAAATCCAAATTAGTACTACTTGATTCATCACCTGAAACTGTATATATTTCATAAAGAAATCGGTCATCTGTCAAAGTTCCTATATCTTCATCGTCAAAAAAGGTCTCAGTTTTTGCTTTTTTCCCTCCTTCGGCGGTGATTGTGATCGTTTTAACTATTAATACTCTTATAAAGTTTCCTGCGGTGTTTTTTGCAGGCTGGTGAAGCCATTGAGCAAAAGTAAAGCCCTTGTAACGGCCAGTATTTGCCTTAAAATCATCGTTCATCATTTGCGATAAAAAATCTTTAGAATCGAAGCTATTGGAGTAACTTTCCATTTGGTCTTTAAATCTGGAATATTGACCCAAAAATGCTCTTAGTTTTTTGGTTTCATCAAATTTCACTTTTTTCTTCATTATTATTGATGCAACTTCATCAAATCTTGGGGTATTAGATAAGCTTTTTTGTTTCATGTTGTAAAAATGAGTATCTTTAGCTGAAGCAAATGTAAACTCAACAAAATGAAGAAGCAGTTGGAATGCTCTATAATAATCATTCGATATTATTTGAATTGCATCCTTATTATCCTTATGAGAAATAAACTGGTCCAATGAAAAATCACTCGAATATAAATTCTGGTAGTTTTTAAAATTACTTTTTACGGTGGGCCAAAGTTCAAAAAGAGTATTTAAGGGGGAATCGATAGCTTTGGATAAATCGGAATCAACCAGAACCTCCCATGGAATGGAATATCTAGGATTATAAATATAAAGTTCATTACTCGTCGTCCCTTGAGAGGTGGATGTGATTTTATCTTTGATTTTTTGCAATCTATCTTTTGCTGCTTGGGTGGCAGCAGAAGGTGTCATCATGTCACCATCTTCATACCGTTTCTTTAAGATGGATAATGAAATTGCCTCAGCAAGATAATAGTCACCGAATATTGTCTCATCAATTATATTTAGAAGATCAACTTGGAGTAAATCCATTGAAATCAGTGCAGAGGCCTTCTTTGAATACAGAAGACGTTCATCTCCAAGCTCTTTTATACGTCCCCAATTTTGACCTGTGATTTTTTCGAAAATAAATTCATCGATTAATTTTTGACCCAATTGTTTAAACCATGTTTGCTCTAAATTCATTTGATCTTGGGCAAAAACTTTATTTTTTTTTTGCAAAATTTTTAATGTCTCATCTACCGATTGACCCACTACATAATGATTGGGAGATCCGCTAAAAATATCTGTTGAAATCGACATTTCTAATTGTTTGGAAGAAAATTTGATAACAATGGGATTTTTTTTAAAATCCCGAGGATCAGACTTCTTATTGTGTTTTGGATCCACCCACGTTTCAAAGAGAATTTCACGTGTATCGATTTGATCGCTGAAAGTGCCACCTTTATTAGGCCAGCTTCCCATATGTCGCCACAGCATACCATCCATTTTGTTCATTGTATCCATTCTTACCGAGCGCGGACATTTAGGCTCGAGACACCGTTGATTTAGTAAATTATTGAGTCGGATTATGGCGTGTTTGATCGGAATGTAGCGAATCTTCCTTATGTGCATAAGTTATCATGCTATTTTTATCCCATAAGACCGACCACGTGAATCCGTTCCGTTCTATCCCTTAGTTTCGTCATGATAACTGACGAACCACATTAGGGCTGAATTTTCGCGATGGGTGTATTTGGGATACTTAATTCATGGAAAATCAGTGTTAGATAATTCTATAAACGTGCCCCACTTTAAAGAAAAAAGTGCCTTTAATGGCACTCATTGTCCCTATTTTAATTTATGTATGTGAGCGTTGTATGTTTCGCTATTTCTGTGTATGGATAATGTAAAATTTCGGAATGTTTAACAATTTAATCGCACATCAACGGCCTTAACTCCTCGGTCATACTATTTTTCTTGTATAGGTGTGCTCGATCACACTCTCCACGGATTAAGTTAAAATTAGAAGGTGTTCTGCTGATTTAAATGAGGGAAAGAAGAAAAACAAGAAAAATAGACAACAAAAAATAAAAAAATTAAATATTGCCCACGGATACAAGATACTAAAATCATTACTTCTTTTTGCGTGGTTTATCCTTCATATGCAACTCGGCATGATTTTCCCGGAGCGCTTCCTCAATCGGAATCTTCTCGAATTTCTCGATCAAATCATACTTGTTAATCATTTCCAGAATCGTCATAACCTGCATGCCGTGTTCGTACTTTGTATTGGCATCATCCAAGTTCCTCCAACAGAAGGGACACTCTGTAAGCATGATATCGGCATGAACCGCATCCGCCTCATCCAATCGCAAATGGGCAGTTCGAATACTGAAATCGGGATATTGTGCACGCACTCCACCCCCGGCACCACAACAGAAGGAATCCATTTTTATCCGATACATTTCATTGAAGGTCACGCTCGGAGCCGCCTTGATAATTCGGCGAGGTACCTCAAACCATTCATCCTGCACCTTACTGACCTTGCGCATATCCAACATTAAATTCGTGGATTCTGCAATGATCCGTTCTTTGAACCACTCACCGTAATGGCGCCCGGTGTGACAAGGATCATGATAGGTCACAATTTTGCCGTCAAGCTCAGTGTGGGATTTCAGAACTAATTTCTCCTGACGGATTAATTCCGACACCAATTCCATGGCGTGGATGGTCTTGAAGTCATTAGGCTTCTTGGTCCACTTTGGATAATCGATGGTAAAGGTTCGATAACAACCCGCACAACTGAACATGATGATCTCGTAATCCTTGAACAACTCCAGATTGCGTTTCATGCCTCGTGTTGCTTCATCAATCAATCCGGTGCGGAAAAAGGGCGATCCACAGCAAACTTCTTCATCAATGATAGAGACTGCGTAACCGAGCTTTTTCATGAGATTCACGGTCGCAATCGCAATGTTCATCTGACGATAGGAAGCAGTACACCCAACATAATAGCCAATTTTGGTTTTTTTATTGATAATGTCGCCAAAACCTGCATCTTTTGCCCATTTGGTGCGCTGATCCTTCGGTCCTCCGTAAGGATTATTCTTTGTGACGGAAGCGTTCTTCATCCATGCATGTTTGTCTAATAGGGGAACTCCAGCCTCAACGACCGCTGCCCGCAAGGCTTCGATCACTTCAACGGTTGGAATTTGGTTCTCGCACTGAGAACTACAAAGTCCACATGTAATGCATGGAAATATAACGTCGGCAACTTCCTGGCCTTGAGTCTTTAAATCCAACTCGCCTTCCAGAACTGCTCGAGCAATCCACATCTTTCCCGCGTTCCAGTACGCCTCCCAGCCATATTCAATCCCTGCCGGGCATGATTGCACTATTCCTTCATATAACACTTCATTACCCAATGTGCCAACATGTAAACCAATCCCTTCCTTATCAGGTTCCCCAGAATAGGCAAATCGACATGCTTTACAATGAATGCATTTATAAATTTCTGATTCCAATTCTCTTAATCGTTCCATAATAATCACCGTGTTCTTTACACTATTCGCGTTCGGTTTCCCGGAGCGATTAGGGTAACATTAACCTCCCTGGGTGCATTATATAGTTCGGATCGAACATTTCCTTCACTTTGCGCAGATACTTCAAATACGTTCCCGCCTTGGAATAGATGGCTGGGGCATGGATGTAGGGATCGGGGCGGTAATTGATCCAACCGTGTTCAATACAATATTCGGTTGTCTCACGGTTCATATCCTGCACACGTTGGAAATCTTCGGGTTTACTGGAGTCGAAACAGACAATCGGCATACAGATGGCCTGACGGCACCGTTCGATGCTGGCAATCCACATTACTTCGGGGAAGCCGTACTTGCGCAATTTTCCATTGTAATACTCTGCAAAGTCCGCACTTTCGTTCCACGGAACATACCAAGTAATGAACAGGAAACCCGCATCCCAATAACTGTAGGGTACGGCTATTAAGTTCGGTTTCTTCATACGCGATTCGATCTGCTTTGGATGTAATTTCCATTCCTTGATGGCATCGGGATCCCGGCACCGGTCGGAATTCTTGAAATCCTCCGCATACTTATCGATGGTTTTGGTTACAATATCCAATTCCTCTTGGGTCTGGGCCCAAATCTCCCAATTCATCCACCATTCGGGTACTCCGATTTTCTTGTAGAAGCTGTAATCGTGTGGAACTTTATCCTTGGGCCAGCGGGTCATAACCAGTGGCCAATTGCCACCCTGCACCATAACGGTATTATGCGCAATTCCGAATTCGAGTTTGCCCAATTCCAAGGTCAAATCCTGCATATCATGGGGATTTCCCATGGCGTAGGCCTTAATGGTCTTGAAATGGGGATGGGGGAAAATCTTAACCACACCTTTGGTTACGATACCCATAGTCCCTTGAGAGCCCATAAGCGTGGAAAACAGCTCAGGACCTAAGCCCCATCGGTAAAAGGGTTTCGTACCGTTCAATGCCATGGATCCGTAATTTAGGATGTCTCCTACTGGCATCACTACTTCTGCACCCATAAAAATTTCGCCTTGGGGGCCCATTGACGAAGTTACTAAACTAAAACCCCGATCGATGCCGTCGCCCAATACAGTAGCGGCAGGTGGCGCTCCATCTGCGATGGGCGGGATATACTTAGGATGGTTCTTCTTCATGTAGGCCCAGAGTTCTCCATTCGTGACGCCGGGTTCGATAATGGCGTATCTGTTATCTTCATCAATCTCGATGATGCGGTCGAAGCGGCTCATATCAAGTACGACGCCGCCTGGTTTGGTGACGGGACACGAAAAACCACCAGATAACCCGGCAGAGACGGGTGTAACGGGGATGTGTCGGTCAGAACACCAAATAAGCACTTTCCGCACTTCTTCAGTATATCGAGGTCGCACAACACAATCGCCCATGGATGCCTCCAGACCCATTATCGCCTTAGACATATAAGATGCCGTTATGGCGGGGTTTGCAGACACGTATTGCTTTCCCACGATTGATTCGAAGTGCTCTATATCTTTCTTTTCACAATTATTGTATTCCATTTTAGTCAACCTAACTTATTTTCAAAAACGTCTCGCCACAAAAAGTGTGAATATCGTTTTTGTCGAAAAATGGTTTTCCGCCAGAATCTTACATTGACGGTGAACTATGTAAGTAAAAACTTGGAAGGACGATATTTAATTGTTTAGCTAGCAATTTAAGGGAAAAGAATGAAATTGAAAAGAACGAAATTGTAAAAAATCCCCAAAAGCTCGATCAAAAGATAATATTTGATATCCCCAGCTAGGACAAAAATAGGATCATGGATTGATAAAGGCTATAAGTAAATAATTTCGAAACCTATCCCATTATTTGTGATCCTTTACTTACCACTATGAATATTATGTCAAAACTGAAAGACCTTTGGACGACAACATTGTGGTTCAAAATTTTCGCCTTGTTTATTGTAATGAGTAGTGTTACAGGGGTAATCTTGCAATACGGAGTTGGTGTAAGCGCGAATGACAGTGGAACGGTGGTAGTGGAAGAATTAGAACCAATAACTTTGCCCTATGATTCTACCAATGAAACAATCACTGTGTATTCTGGATTTTTCACCGAACCTAATGGCGCCATAGCCTTTGCAACTAATTCCTCTGTGGATTTTTATATTTTCGATTTTGCCATCCCGGAATCCATAAATTCCACCGATCTCATTGCCTTAGGAAATCTATCGAGATATCACGAGGCTTTTATGACCGAATTCAGTGTTTGGACTAATTTTGAATCAGGCTTTTCGTTGGTTATTATCACGCTTCCGGATCAGCCCACCCTTTTTGCAATGTCCGTTCGTGAATATTCGGATGTGGAAAGGGCAAAAATAAACTATTATGGCTGGGGATCCTTTCTTCTTGATGCCGTGATTTGGGGAATTGGAATTTTCGTAGTGGTCTTCTATTTGGTGCCCGCGTTTAAAAATCGGTTCAACTCTACTCCAATACCGCCATCTAATACATCAATCGATTTAAAGAGATTAACAAAGGACGATTAGATAAAAGGAATAATTAAGATATCGGAATTGAGAAAAATGGATCACCATAAAAAACTCAGATTAGGGATAGCCACAGGATTAGGGATGATTCTGGGGCTGATATGTATACTTGGACAAAATTTAAGAATGCCCGAAAACCCCCTTCCCAATGCAACGATTTATTTGCTTGGGGCATGGTATAATCGGGTAATAATGGGAATACTGATCGGATGTGCTGATGATTGGCAATTCCTCAAGAAGAAATCTCTTCCGATTCTCAATGCCGTAATACGGGGTGCTGTGTTGGGAACCCTGGTGTCGATAAGTTTTGGATTATTGCAACAACGTATCGAGATTGTATATTTTCTGGCCGGAATACTCTGGGGAATTCTAAATGATACCCTAACCACTTGGGTATTGCAAAATTGGGAGAAAGAACCGAAATCCACTATAAAATCTGATAGCTAATCGTTTTTTAATTAATTCTTTCTTCTTTTTTCATTCTGGCCTAGCTGCATTATTCAATACCACAGAGGCTTGATTATGAATCATTTTTAGAATCGAAATCATCCTTGGAATCGTAAATACTGTCAATTTTACTTAAATCATCGAGGATAATACCGAAAACGATCTGTTTTCCCTGAAAAGTGCCGTAGCTGATTGATAGTAATACTTCTTGTAAACCATTTCGAGTTTTTAGATTCACAGAATAAATTTGGGTTCGATTTACTGAAGTTTCCCGAGAAGATTCACTCTTATCAATTTTTAACCGTTCCAAGGTAGGAATCAACAACGAATAATCCTTGAACCCCATAATTTCCTCTCTAGAATAACCATAAAATTCGCAATAGCGATCGTTCACATATATTAACTGACTGTCCCCCGTGGGCGGGAGAATTTCCATGATAAAAACTGATATATCCAAACTATTGATGGTTTGGAACAGGATTTGGGATACTTCGGTGTTTTCAGCTCGTTGCAATCCGAATCCAAGGAGCATGGCAACGTTCAGACTCAATTTTATACTGTGGGGTTGAAACTCGTAATCTTTTCGAGTCGAAACTATAAACAAATGCCCGTGGAGGGAATTTTCCAGATAGATGGGTACTTCTATCATAGAATAGAAATTTAAATGGTTCATCAACGATTCAACATCGGGGGAAAAATCGGAAGGTTTGATTTTGCGATATATTTCTTGGGGACGATCTTGCAAATCCAGATATTCGAAGTACTCTACGATTTGGGGTTCTAAGACTGAAATATCAAGCTGGTGAGCTGAGGATTTCTGCCACATTTCCATAATGTTATACGAAACGGGAGAAGTAGATATACTTTCAGGAATCTTTTCCAAAACAAAGATATAATTAGCCCGGATGCTATTACCCAAAGTCCGCAAGATAGGTGTGAGATTTAACCTTGTATTTGGATTATCGTGAATTAAGATGGAGGATACCATAGACATTACGTTCGCGTACTGAAGATTTAGATCTCGCTCCCGTAATTCGCGTTCTTTTTTAACTATTTCCGTGACATCCCGCGCTACACCCAAAATTGTATCTAATTCACCAGCATCGTTATAAATTGGAGAAAAATTCGTACGGAAAGGAACATACCGACCAGAAAGAGCACGAAAACGATAATCAATATTAGTAATGCTTTTTCCTTCATCGAAGGATTTCAATTGTTGGCGCACGTTCGCTATATCATCTGGATGGATTAACTCAATCCCGTTCATTTGATAAAGATCTGAGAGTTTATAACCCAAAATCTTTTCGTTGGCAGAATTTAAAAAATGAAATCGACCATTTGTATCGGTAATAAAGATGACATCATTGGAAGTTTCAACCACATTTCGATATTGGGCCTCTGATTGGGTGATTTTTGCTTCCGCCTGTATTCTTTGTGTCACATCACGAGAGACGCCTCGATATCCGAGATTATCATTGTTAGCAGAAATAGTCGGAGTTCCATTCACTTCTAAAATGACGGATCTTCCATCTTTGTGTAAACACGTAAGTATATAATTTTCAAAGCTGGTGGCTTTAAATGGTTCGTCTCGCAATACTCGCATGGCTTTACCATAATCGTTTTTCAATTTATGTAGAATGTCTACATCTAAGCCCAACACGGAAAAATCTTTACCTATGAAATATTCTGAGTGGTATCCAAGCACATCTTTGCATT
>JABCSI010000348.1 GCA_018238965.1 Promethearchaeota archaeon | reverse complement strand
CTTTTTGCAATATCGGCAGTAATCTGTCCAGGCACCGCACAGGGGATCAAAACATCGCACTCCAACGTGAGCATTTCTTCATTGGAAATGTTTTGCGCCTCTGGAAAATCGGAAATGTGTCCATGTTCGCGTTTGTAAGCAATAACCGCGGATACGTCCAAACCTTCAAGATTGAAGATTCCACCCTTACTATCGGATACAGCGATGATTCTTGCACCCATTTTGTCTGCGGCTTCCATGAAATTACGTCCAATATGGCCAAGACCTTGAATAATCACACGATGATTTTGAATTTCCTCGAACTCGGTTCGGGCCAATTCATGTAAAATATAGCTGATCCCGACTCCCACTCCTTGATCCCGACCGATTATGCCCCCGACTTCAACGGATTTACCCGTACAAACTCGATGAACCGTGTGACCCACGCTCATGCTATAAGTATCTGCGATCCACGTCATGATGGTGGCATCGGTGTTGAGGTCTGGACCGATGATGTCTTGCAGAGGGCCTATTACATTGATGATGGATGATGTATAACGCCGCACCATACGTTCTATTTCATTCTTGTTGTATTTATTTGGATCGGCAACGATTACTCCGCAAGAACCCCCCAAGGGAATTCCCACGAGGGCTGCTTTATACGTCATAATCATTGCAAGTCCTTGAATATCTTCCAAGGTATATTGATCGCTGATTATTAATCCGCCTTTCGTGGGTCCCAGTGTTGTAGAATGCTGAACCCGATAGCCCTGAATGAAATCAAAATGACCGGCATCCCGTCTGACTGGAAAGGTGACAGTTGTACTACGCAGTGGATGACTGAAATAGGTGTAGATGTCATCCTCTACTTTTAAATTCTTGCACGCTTTTTCCAAGCGCAATTTTTGATCAGATAGCAATGAACCCATGTATACTCCTCGGATGAATTGGTATGATTTTATGATGGTAAGATGTTAGTATTAAGGATAATGACAGTTGTAGAGATGTAGTTCGCTTGATTTGATGAAGATGGTCAATATTTAAAAAAATTATATCCAAAAAATGATATTTAAAAAAAATAAGGTATGAAATATAAATTGGTTGGTGCTTATGGATAAATTCCTCTCATCTCGATTGCTTTTGCCACCCGTTTAACTGCCACGAAATAGGCTGCCATTCGGTAAGAAATCTTTTTCTCAACCACCAGTTCATAAACTCCATTGAAGGCTCGGAGCATAATTTTATCAAGTTCTTTATTTACCTGTTCCAAATCCCAGAATAGAGCCATTCTGTCTTGAATCCATTCGAAGTATGAGCAAGTCACACCACCAGCATTAGCGAGAATATCGGGTACTACATCAATACCGCGTTTTTGTAAGATTTCATCGGCTATTGGGGTGGTAGGTCCGTTCGCCCCTTCAACCATCGCCTTACATCGAAGCTTTTCGGCGTTGGCATCGGTTATCTGGTTTTCCAGTGCACAGGGTGCGAGAATATCACATTCGAGGGCAAGAAGTTCTTCATTTGTTATTTTTTGGGCGTTTTCATAGCCTTCTAAGGTACGGTGGGCGGGATCCGAAATGTAAGCGAAAATTTCATCAACGTCTAAGCCTTCGGGTTTGTAGTATCCTCCAGAAATATCGGATACGGCTAAAATTTTATAACCGAAATCTCTAGCTGTCAGGGCTGCGTATTGTCCCACGTTTCCAAATCCTTGAATAACCATTGTGCATTCGGCTGGATTCCAACCTTGGCGTTTAGCATATTCATTGGCAATATATGCAACTCCGTGCCCTGTTGCTTGGGTTCGACCGAGGGAACCACCAATTTCTACGGGTTTTCCGGTAACTACTCCGTGGACTACATGTCCTTTCTGCATAGAATAAGTGTCCATCATCCAACCCATTTCTCTTGGGCCGGTATTCATGTCTGGGGCCGGTATATCCGTTTCGGGTCCAATAACATTAATGATGTTTGCGGTGAATCGTCGGGTCAAACGTTCAAGTTCAGCCACGGATAACTTTCGTGGATCAACACGAACGCCCCCTTTGGCTCCTCCGTAAGGAATACCAACGCACGCTGTTTTCCAAGTCATCCACATAGCCAAAGCTTTTACCTCGTCCATGTTAACGGCGAGTGAATATCGCATCCCTCCCTTTCCTGGTCCGCGGGCGGCGCTATGCAAAACTCGGAAGCCTTCAAAGACTTCTAAGTGTCCGTCATCCATTTTAATAGGAATTGCAACCTGAACGGTTCGGGTTGGGTGCTTTAGGTAATTATAAATGTCATTATCGATGCCCATGGCATCACATGCAAGGCGTAGTTGCTTTAGCGCATTTTCAAAGGGATTCGATTCGGTACCGGTTCCAGTCATGCTATTCATTTCCTCAAATGTTGGGGTTTGATCATTCCGATCTACGGTAGAGAGAAATCGTGAAGATCTGGGTGATCGAGCTGATCGAGTTGATTGAGCTGATCGAGAAAGTGAAATGAATCTACAGTTAAAAAAGATGTTAAAGTGACTAATTGATTAGCGGAAAAGTGAAAACTGGGGGCAAAATTTGGGATATTTGTGGGCTATTCTAGAAAGTTGAATTTCTTTTTCACTGAGTTTTTTTTCCACTGAATCTTAAATCCTTTCTTTTAGCTTGAGGTAATCAAAATTGAAACTTCAAACATTTCCTCAATTTCTGAATTGTAAACTTATCTTCCTGAGTGAATCAGATGGTCTTTCTCTACTTTGTGTAATTCTCGCATTTTTTCTTCTCTAAACTCTTGATACAGATTACCGTCAAATTTGTTTGCCATTTGGCGAATTTTTTCGTATTTATCTATTTTAATGAGTCTATCTTTGTGGAGAGTAAGTAATTCTTCAATAACTTCATTATAACTGACATTTCGGCCCCTCATTTTAGAGAGATCCATTTTTATCTGAAATAATTTTTGCTTTACATCATTTTCAATTTGAATTGTAGTAGCCATTGCACCCAGAATACTAATAGATTTTTAACTATAAAAACATCATCTGAAGAATATTAGTTTTCATCTCCACATTTCCCCCTTTTCACATGAGCGAAATTTTAGCATCGGAATACGAGAATTCGAGGAAAAGTGCCGAGAAACTTCCATTGTCAAATTGCGTTAAATATATATTTTTATGCTTATATAATAAGAATATGGAGTTTTCTTTTGATAAGGTCGCCGATATACTTTACATTCTGATAATTCGTGGAGATGTTGAAGAATCTGAAGAAATTGCTCCGGGTATCATCATCGATTATTCAAAATCGAAACAAATTCTCGGGTTGGAGATCCTAAATTTTAAATCACGAAACTTTGACTTAAACCATCTTATTACCGTTGTTTAAAACTTGATCATATCTGTTCACCAGATTTATCAAGCCCGAAAGGGATCATTTACAACGGAAAATGGCTTTTTCTCCATATAGAAGAAAAAGA
>JABCSI010000110.1 GCA_018238965.1 Promethearchaeota archaeon | reverse complement strand
TCGAAAATGTTTCTATACAAGCGATTGACAAAATCGATATTATTTTCAGAAAAAGGTGAAATCCCAGTTATATGACCATTTTTAATTTCATAACGATTAGGCTGAGATAACACTGAACCATGTTCCATTGTTTTATTAAGAATCCCGTAAAAATACTCCCACTTTTTGGCAAATTGGGATTTTCCAAGATCATTGGAGTTGAACATTAGTCTTAATATGGTCTCAACCCCATCTCGCTTTGCACCAGTTTGTTTAGTATGCTTTACATCATTGAAATATGTAAAAATATAATCACATAAAAGGGACCGATCTCCTTCATTAAGAATTTGTGTGATTACTGTTAAATTCGTCATGTTTTTTGTATATATCGCTCTTGAAAAAGATTTAGAACTTAATGTCCTGTCAACTTCACTTATAGAATATGAAATTGGATTTCCATTTGAATCTAACGCGGGCGAGGTGAGCCACTCATGAATTTTCAAACCTTCTTCCGTAAAACTTCCAGATTTCTTATAAAAACCTGTAGTGGCACAATAATTATCAGACATTAAAGAACCAAGAAAATTCCGCACTTCAAGATTATCAAAGGGAATCCCATAATCTTGCATTTGCTTTTGAAACTTAGCAAATTGAGAAAAAAAAGCCCGAAGACCACTTACAGATGTTCTGGTGGGATTTAGAGCCGTTTGGGCGATCCTTCCAAAAGCTGGGCGCTTTTTTAATACTTTGCCATTAAAAATCCTTCCATGACCATATTCACAAAAGATTCCCGTAGAGAAGTGTTCCAATATTTCAAAAATGTAACGATAAGACCATTGAATTTCTATTGCTTTATCTCGATTTTCCTTTGCAGACAAATATTGATCAAGATTAAAATTTCCTGCATATAATTGCTGATATCTTTTTAAAGTTGCTGAACTTTCTCTATGAACTTTACAAAGTTTAGAATGTTCAATGGCTGCAGAAACATCAAAGTCTATTAAAATATTCCATGGAATGCTATAACTCGGAGAGTAAATGAGACTATAATCATCAGATTCTATATGTATTTTTGTATTTGATTTTGCTTCAACAGTCGATATCCCATCCGCTAGCATAGTCACTGCTTGTGAAATAACCCTTGAATCGATTTCCTTCTTCAATTGAGTATTTATGATTTTTTTAGCATAGTAGGAAATTGATATGGCCCTTGCAAGTTTCATATCCAAACATTGATCCAATATCAATTTCTTTAACAGCTCCCCAAATCTTGCTGCAAATTCAGGTTTATCTAAAATTTCTGCCACAGTATAAAGATTTATTTGACGAGTTGCAATTTCAGAGATACGACCAAATTCTTCTTCATTCAAATTATATGTAAACCATTCGCCCTGAATATTGTGAAGAATCTTTTTATGCCAGTTATTCTCATGATTGGTTATCTGGTTTCTAAAGTTTAAATTATTGTTTTTCAAGGATTGAAGGGTATCATCAACATTTACGCCGATTTCGTATGATAATCTACCTACTTTGGAAAAAATTGAACTTGGAATTTTCAATGATGGATTTAAATATGTTAATGTCGTTTTGAAAGGTTCTTGATCTTGACTCATTGTAACAATTATATCCCCAAAAAACGATTTAGCATCGGGACACTGTTAATTTTTTGAATTATTAGGTCACTTTATAGCACTTTTAGTCAAGAGCAAGTTATCCACACCACATTTTCCCAACACCACAAAGGAATCTAGAATTTGAGAAATGAAAATATTGTTAGAACAAATAAAAAAAGCGTGTCAGGCGCGGGCGCGCCACTCCATCCCCTCCAGAGTTTACGAGGGAATTTCATCGTTCCGACACAAGAGTTTGTCTATCCACAATCGACTTCGAGTCTGCGAATAACGTGCTCGTTGCCCTCGGGATCTACGATTGTGATGTGCGCTGCACAACTAAGTCAACAGTCATAACAGCGGATCACCATCTCAAGTAGGTTTAAGATGCTATCATTTACTTCTACTACCATTGTTTTTACCTCATTTTATATTTACTTTAACATAGGGTCTGGCAATTTAATTTTCGAGAGAATATCTTCCTCAAAAATCTGCTTGGCGGCGTGTTTCACGCTCTTTTCAATACCCGCAATGTTGTGGTTCGTAGCCACCAGAAGGTTTAATTTCCGGCAGATACCTTCCGAATCGGTCTTCATATCGTAGATGAGAGTGCCCCGTGGTGCATCCACCATCCCAACCCCGCGACCAGCCTTGGGTTGTACATCAAGTGTTTTGATGTCGGTGCTGATGATTTCGGGATCCTTAAGATACTTGGCCATTGTCTCAAATGCTCCCACGATCTCGATGACTCGAGCCCAGTGATAGGCAAATGTATTGTGAATAACCTTTCCATCTTCTCCCACACACTTAGTAAACATTTCCTTGCGTGCTTCTTCGGCCAATGGAGTCGCCATGCGATCACAGGCATTGAGCATCGCCAACGAATTGGTTCGATAAATTCCGTCAGGATAGCCCTTGGGTCGATAATACGTATGGGTTGCATAGGAATGAGACGGAATTTTTTCTCCAATGGCTTCCATATAATTCTCTTCGTCATAGACCATCTTTTCACCTTCGGGAGAGACAAAAACCAGTTTTCCATCGTAGATATCGTGGACCAATTCGCCGTTCTCCTCCTTAGCAACACCGCAATAATAGGTTTCTGTGACTGCCAAATTGGCAATTACATCCCAATAGTCGGTTACCACCTTTTTCGCAAGATCAACGGTTGCCTTCACATATCCCAGTTGCTCGTCAAGTTGGGCAATTAAACCATCCCGAAGTTCGGCAGTGAGAGGTTTGCGCATCCCGCCAACAATTCCAGCGATGGGACCAATTGCTTTACCTCCGACGGCGGCACAAATATTTTGGCCGAAATCCATCATTTTTAAAGCCATAGTACCCACTTCAGGTAAATCCTTGATGATCTGAACAACATTTCGTTTTCCTGCGGGGGCAAAGGGACCGTATAGGAAGTCCGGAGCCGCCAACGCAAAGAAGTGCAATAAATGGGAACTGTATTGCTTTGCGTTCATAAACAATTGACGGAGTTTATAAGCCGGTCGGGGTATCTCTACATCCCACGCATCTTCCACAGATTTCGTTGCCGCAATATGGTGGGGAACAGGACAAATTCCACAAATACGACTGGTTATTCGGGGCACATGTTCGGCAAATCGGCCTTCGCATAATTTTTCAAAGAACCGTGTTGTCGTAATGTTGAATTGCACATCTTTCACCGTGGTCCCATCTTCAGACATGACAAGCCGGAGCCCTCCATGTCCTTCCAATCGGGTTACGGGTTCTACTTCATAGACTTTATCAGGACTCATTTTATAGACCCACCTTCATTAATTCATCTTTACCTTTGTTGCGATGGAAATTAATTCCAATCTCTTTGGCCGTCTTACCCATTGCCATTGCGAGCAATTCCGTCACATAATATGTGGGGAAGTTATATTTCACACCTTCCGCTGCCATACTCTTCAGGTTTCGCTGTTCGGCATCCATTTGCTGAAAGCAGGCAGGACAATTTACAGCAAAACAATCGGCACCATGGATTCGGGCATCATCGATTTTAGCCTTGAGCATGGTATTGGCAGTATAGGGATCGGCATTTCGCACTCCGTTGCCGCAGCAGAGATCTTCTTGATCATAATCCACCACTGTAGCACCGCTGGCCTCCACCAAATCCCGAAGGAAATACATATTGAAGGGATCTTCTCCTTTAAGAATATGGGAAGGTCGGGCGTAATGACAACCTGGATGCAAAGCCACCTTCAAGCCCGTGAGGGGATGGGTGATTTTGCTCTTTATCTTCTCGATGCCTACTTCCTCATGTAAAACCCGTACGAAATGTTCTACACTGATTGAACCGGCATAATTTTTACCCACTTCGGCCAAGACTTTGTTCACTTCAGCCTTGAGCATGGGATCGTGCTTCAATTCATGATTCACCACAGCCATGGATTGATAACAGCCATTGCACAGCGACATGATATTCTTACCTTCGGATTCGGCTTCCACCAAATTACGGGCACCTAAAACAGCCCATGTTTTTTCATCGACGAATCTCAATCCAACGGGGTTTGGACAACAGCCAAAATTACCTGCGGATTGGGAAACACCTACTTGTTCAAACACAAACTTTGCAGAGGCTTCGAGGAAGGGGATCCGATTTTGAATGAAACATCCGGGGAATAACTTATATTCTGCCATTATGCGGTCTCCTCCTGTTTTTTAACCAATTTATCAACACCGGTAGCCAGCATGAGTTTTCTAATTTCCTCGGCCGGAATAAGTGGTGCAGGACCAATGCCTAAACCTACTCGTCGTTTCTCAACTGCAGGCTGTACGGGAATTGCCATACCGCTTTCCATAACCGCCCGTGTAGAACTCGGATAGAATTCGGGAGCCACACCTAAGGACACAGATACGTTTTTCAGTAACGAAATGATATCGGTAATTGGTATCTCGGCAGGGCATTTTTCATCGCAGGTTTCGCATGTTGTACATCCCCAAAGAATAAAGGGATCCTTGACAACTGCGCTGACCAATGCTTCCTTAAATCCGAGGGCCGAAAAGAGCACAAGATCGCGAGGATTATAACGCGAACCCCAGCGTTGGCTCACAGGACAAACGTCATTACATATTCCACATTGAAAACAGTAAGAGAGCTTATCGCCCCCCATCATCATATCTAAAACAGCCCGCTTCAAATTTACATCTATTTTGACCATATTTTTTCACCTTTCACTTAAAAGTTCCTTTAGGATTCCTCCGATTTAGTATCGGCCATTTTATGACCTAACTTGCTGGTGGGTATGCAGAATCGCCCAAAGAGACCGGCAGTATCCTTGAAGAAGGCAGTAATGTTTTCCGGTGTATCCTTGCAAATCGAGGGGAAGTAGCTGGTGGCTTTACTCACATAGTCATCCACATTGGAAGCCGGCCCATAACATCCCAAACAGGGAGAATTGGCTCGGGGGCAGGTCGCACCACATCCAGGAGCGGTAAGGGGTCCCATACAAACATATCCCTGTAATAGGAAACATGTATCTTGATCGGGAATTCCCTCATAATCCCTAATATAGCGCACTACTTCTTTATCCTTCAAATTCCGTTCGCAAGATGTACACACTGTTTGGGCAGAATCGTCATACAGAGGATTGGACTTCAAATTGCCCATTGCAGCCCCAATAATATGATTCAGCATCTCGGGATAGCCATCCAACTTAAAATCGACAATTTCCGTAGAGTTGGCCAATTTCATGGTCAAGCTGTCTGGATCTAAGCGAATTCGTCGGACTGCATCGGCCTTCTTGGCCAAGAATCCGAGTGGAGTTCCACCCAACATCATCATCAACGCCTCTACTGTATTGCGAACCTCCTCCTTTGAGAGGGGTTGGGCGGTGATTTTTGAAAATAATTTCTCTGCATTTGCGGCATGGATATTTGGGGTCAACCCGAATTCGCCCAACACAGGATGTCCGCTCGCCAATTTTCCAATTGGGTCACAAACTGCCGTGATAGGTCCATAACATAGTTTCCCTTCATCCAATAAACATGTACCCAAGGGGCACACCTCACACATGCTCTTGCTCGTATCGATTTTATTGTCGACCTGCCCTAATACCGATGCGATTAAGCCGATAATATTACCTGTTTTGGGCGGACAGCCCGGTAAATCGACATCAATCTTTACAACGGTGTGCAAATCGGGAATTGCATCCAAGTTTTTCGGTACGTTCTCTGTAGGAACAACCGACCCAGGATCTACGAATTCCTCATCCATAAATTTGCGCGCTTCGAGTTCCTCGAGTGTGAACAGGTTTGCCATTCCGGGCACCCCTCCAAGCACAGCGCAAGATCCTATGGCAACCACTATCTTACATTTTCTTCGCAACAACTTAGCATTTTCTATATCATGTTCAGTTCGACAGAACCCTTCCAGAAACCCTACGTCTACTGAACCATCAGGTAGATTTTCCAAGTCTTTCGTCTTGAAATCAACTACCGCTGGCCAGTAAACAAAGGAAAGTTCGGGCAGAACATGCAAGAGAGTTAAATGTGCGTCAAGAAGTGATTGGTGGCAACCCCAGCACGAAGCTAATTGCATCATAGCTATTTTTTTAGCCATTTTTTTTACCTCAATTAGTGATAATATAAGATCACAATGCGAATCACAGATCATCTTGACATCTTGACATCTTGACATCTTGACGTCTTGATAAATGAAGATCAAAGAATTCAACATCGATCATAGTTCTTAGACTAACCTAAATCATCAGCCTAGGGACTTTCTTCACTAGATATTGTTACGACGGGGGTGTTTAATACATTTTCCTTTGTGAATTATGTGAATTACGAAAAACATACATTTTATGGATATTTTCAATAATGAAAATGTAAGAAATTCACCATGATTGTGGATTATAATATTCGATATGGAAAGAGTATGATCGAGAAGTTGAAAAATTATATATAAAAATAGTCCTAAAACGATTTCTAGGTCTTTTACGTATGTTTATGCAAAAAACTAATATTTTTTCGCATAACTATGCAAAAATTACACTATCTTCAACCCATATCGTATCTATTATTTCCGAAAACAGCCGACACAATTCACCCAACCTAGCCAATTTTCCAAACATATCCGATAAAGGGAAAATTAACTATTCAAAATTTAATTGGAAGGTGTTTGTTGGTTTTTAGGATGTTTGGATTGATTTTATTGTTTTAGAAAAAGTTCACGATCCGATAATAAACTTCAACTATCGAATATGTGCTATGGGAAAATTTTAAGAAACATCTATAGACTCTTATAGACAACGTCAGACTGCATCAGATTCCGTTACGGTGCTTAGATTCGAAATATTGGGGCACCTTCCCCTCTACATATAAACCTACTGAAATCTTTTTATGGTTCCCATTCAAAATGTAACTCACCATGGGTGTCTTTTCTCGAACGTGGGAGTTTACCAAACTCTCATTTGGTGTGATCAAGAAAGATAAAGAATTGCTCTTCTTTCCGCTTTTTGCGAGCATCTTTTCCTTGATCTTTAGTGCCTCGTTGCTTTTCCCGACTATAATTATAAAAATCATTCCGTTGTTGGATACACCGGATCAAATTACAGCAGTTTTTGGAATGCTGGAATATATTATTGTCTTCATTTATTATTTGGGAATGGCCTTTATTGCGACCTTCTTCAATGTTTGCGTGGTTTATACTGCAAAAATCCGCTTTAGCGGTAAGAATGCTACATTCGGACAAAGTTTGAAGTTTGCCTTTTCCAAAATCCACCTCATTTTCATGTGGAGCATGTTATCGGCAACGGTGGGATTGGTAATGTATCTCTTGGATCATCTTGCCCAAAGTCTTGGAAAGGGCGGAGAAATTCTGATAAGTATCTTACGAGGTATTCTCGGAATGCTTTGGAGTATTATGACAATTTTTGTAGTGCCTGCGATGGTTTACTACGATTTAACTCCGTTTAAGGCCATTAAAAAGTCCAATGAAACCCTCCGAAAAACATGGGGAGAATCCATTATTCGTTATTACGGTCTCGGATTAATCAAGTTCCTCGTTATCTTAGTGGGAGTGATCATCACCGGTGTGTTGTTGTTCTTGTTCAAAGAATTGGATTTCACATTTATTTTGATCATATTGGGGATATTCTTGGTCTATTTGATTATTGTATCCCTTGTCTTCCAAGTAGCCGAAAAAGTGTTCAACACTGCTTTATTCGTTTATGCAGACAAAGGTCGAGCACCTTCTGGAATCAGTGCCAGCACCTTGAAACAAGCCATGAAAGTGCGACAATAACCGCGACAATAATCGAAAGAACATAAATATTTTTTTGTCATTATTTTGTTATTATTTATTTCATTTTTTCAAGCCATTTTTCATGGTGTTGTTGCATGGGATAATCCCAAACATAGGAAAAGGGCAATATTGCCAACTATCGGAGTATCAACGTTAATTTGGTACGGATAAATCGAAAAAACACTCGAATGAAAATAGGTAAATAATATGGTAAAACAACTCAAAAAATTAGCACGGATTTTCCTGAGTGCGGGGGCCATCCAATATGTGGTCGTTACCGCAATAGCAATGTTATTCTACCCAGGAGGTTCACATGCAGACCCTACGGGAGGACCTTATACCCCTGGATATGATTTCTTCGGAAATTATTTTAGCGATTTGGGGCGTTCTATTGCAATCAACGGGACCATAAATCCAATTGCATCGGTACTCTACCATGTTGCTAATGTGGTCTATGCCCTTAGTCTCATTCCCTTTTTCTTGACCATCGCATCGGAATTTCCTACGAAAAAACAGGGCAAAGGTGCAGGAATAGCTGCCGCAATATTTGGTGTGATCGCCGGATTGGGGACTTTGACATATGCAGTGACTCCATCGGATTTATTACCCGTGTATCATAATTTGGGTGTCTACTTTGGGTATCTGGGTACTTTCTTTGCAATATTGATGATCGGTATTGCCTCCGTTAGACAAAACAAAGATTTGAAACGGGATGGTTTCGCATTAATAATCCTGGCTATGGTATTCTTTATCACTCTGGTATTGGGAATTTCAATAAACACGGTATTCATGAATATGTTAATGCAAAAGACCGGAAAATACCTAACAATGTCAATCTTCACCGTGGAAGGAATTTTGTGGTATGGGCGGCAGTAAAATTTTATTTTCGTCAATATAAAATCTAATTTTTTTACTCCGGCGATCAAAATATCGTGAAGCGACTTAGCTGCTCTATTCACTATATTTTTGACCGCATCCTCCCAACTAATGATAAATGGCAAAAAAAATAATGATAAAAAATGACAAAAAAGAATGATATGTACAAATTTGAATTTATGTTGTTCATAATCTAAAAAAATATTGATTTTTTCTATCTTTCTTGATCATTTTAACCAAATTATATGTCGAAATTAATCATTTCAATGTTCTAGTTTTTAGATTTGCAGTTAATTTTTATTAATTTAATTTCGTTTTTCGCAAATTGTAAAAAAACATTTATATGCAAAGAGAAAATAAAAGAGAATTGTCGAGTTATCGATAATTATTCATAAGAAATAATAAAAAATAATAAAATTAGGTTTGAAAATATGGTAGAAATTACAGAAACATTGGATTGTATGGGTGAAGTTTGTCCATATCCTGATGTAAAATCAAAAAGAAAAGTAAAAAAGATGAAATCGGGAGAAATCTTAGAGATTTTAGTCGATTATCCTCTTTCTGCCGAAAGAATTCCGGAAACAATGAAAAATCTCGGACATGAAGTAGTTTCAGTGGAAAAAACTGATAAATCTGCTTGGAAAATAATTCTACGAATAAAATAGAAAAACTGTAAAAAATTAAAATAGGAGTCAAAAAAAATGGAAATGTTCTATATTCAATTGATATCCGGCCTTTTGGTTGGAATATTGTTTGGTTTCGTTCTACAACGCGGCCGATTTTGCATGAACTCAGCAATTAGGGACATAGTCCTGATGAAGGATTATAAACTAATTAAATCTGTAGCTCTTGCTTTGCTTACCTGTATGTTTGGATTCGGATTCATGGGGCTTGTTGGAATGGTAACCTTTAATCCAAAATCTCTAACCCTATTTGGGTCTATCCTTGGAGGTTTTGTGTTTGGATTGGGAATGGTTCTTGCTGCAGGCTGTGCCAGTGGAACAACCTATCGTGTCGGAGAAGGTATGATGGGATCTTTGGTTGCTTTACTCGGGTTAGCACTTGGAGCCGCTGCAACAGGCGCCGGAACGCTTTCAGGACTTAAATCCGCATTACAATCTATTAATTACGGCCCAGTTACGTTGTTTGGAGCCTTGACAAAATGGACAC
Source organism: Promethearchaeota archaeon (assembly GCA_018238965.1). Taxonomy (GTDB): domain Archaea; phylum Asgardarchaeota; class Lokiarchaeia; order Sigyniarchaeales; family Promethearchaeaceae; genus Harpocratesius. The sequence goes on along the minus strand of JABCSI010000110.1, from coordinate 1,622 downwards.
CTTTGTTTAGTTTGATCCTCGGAATACTTGGACTCGGTGCCACCTTCTACTTCTGGGTGTTAAAGGAAATTAAAGCCGAGAGAGAAGAATTCTTTGATTTCAGCGATATGTCCGAAAAAATCTTCAAGAAAGGATGGTCCTGGTATACAACTGGATATTTGGTAGGACTTATCAACATTATTGCCTGGCCCTTATCAGCTGCAGCCGGTCGAAACTATCCTTTGGGAATTACGGCGGGTTGGGCAGGAAACTTAAAATTCTTGACTACCACAACTACTGATAGTCCAACTGCAGGATTATCCTGGATTTCATGGTTAGTGATTGGTGTTATTTTAGGCGCCATGATTGCTTCAATGATTGCCGGAGAATTCAAACTCAGAACTCCCAGAGACGGTAAAACAATTCTGTTACAATTAGTCGGTGGGTTCATTATGGGCTTTGGAGCTACAGTCGCTATGGGCTGCAATATTGGAAATCTATTAAGTGGAATTCCCCAATTATCTTTAGGAAGTATTGTTGCATCGATTGGAATCGTTTTGGGTTGCTGGTTAATGGCATTTTTACTATTCAGGGAAAAAGACGAATAAATTCGGAGCTGAATAGATTAGATGCCTAAATTAGGAATCCTTTTTTTTGATGGTCCTTATCAAAAACAAGCGAGTGAAACTGTATGCAAGATAGCCAACGCGGCGCTAGATAAAGGAATAGCGGTCCATATTTTTTGCTATATGGATGCCGTGAATGCTGTCTTAGTAAAACAGAAAAAAATCGAAGGAATCTTTAACGTTGAAGAGGGCTTTAGAGAAATCCTAAGTAAAGGAGCAAAAATTAGACTATGCGGAATCTGCCTTTTAGTACGAGGCACAATGAAAAATTGCATTTCAAAGGAATTCGGTGATATAAAGCGAGCCGGAACTCCTGATCTTGCGAAAATAATAGAGGAAACAGATAGGCTTATTACAATATGCTGAGGCGATGAAAAATGTCTGAAGAAAAAAAACCAGTTATTTTATTGCGACAACCTCCACACGGAACACTTTATCCCGTTGAAGGTTTACGAATGGCCGTCGCCCTTAGTGCAGATTTTGATCCGACCACCATTGCAATTAACGATGCAGTATTTACCTTTACTAAGGATGTAGATAAGACAATGTATTCAATGCATATCGATTTTCTGAAAGGTATTGATTTGGATATATTTGTTGATAAAAGAGCCCTTGATGAAAGAGGACTAACCAAAGATGATCTAATTGATCAAGTTGAAATTATTGCCCATTGTGATATAGTGAGAGTGATTGCGGAATCATCCGTAACCATTCCATTTTAGGAGACCTGGAAAAAATGGCAAAGAAAGTATTATATTTTATATCCAGTGAAGATATTTCTGGAGTGGAAATTGCAATGGAACATACTGTTGAGGACGAAGTAACAATTCTTTTACTTCAAAATGCTGTATATTTTGCAAACAAATTCAATAAGGCTGTTTCCCAAGCAATTAACCAAAATAAGAATGTAGTTGCATGTGGAGAACATGTTAAAACACGTGGATTAGAGAAATTCATTTCTGAGAAAGTCAAGTTAATTACTACCCCTGAAGTGGTAGATTTGATTTTTGAAAATGA
>JABCSI010000347.1 GCA_018238965.1 Promethearchaeota archaeon | reverse complement strand
AAATAGAAAGAAGGGAGAAAGTATGCCAATATTAATTTGTTGCTGACATGTGGAAAGTAGCATAAAAAACTGGCAGTTTCAACAATTATTATTGCCATATATTAATTGTTGCTTACACCCCTTTTTCCTATTCTTCTTTTTTTCCGTCTTTCTTTTTTTCGTGAATAACTTTCCCTCTTTCAATCAAAATTAGTTATCTTTTACAATTCTGAGAAACGGAAACCGATTTTTGATAATTTCCCGCACATCTTCTATATTTGAGAGATCTAAGAAATTGTCGTTATAAATATCTGGAAATTCGTTTTCAAATCGTTTTAGAAATTGCTCCATTGCCGATTTGAGAATAAAGGTGGGTTTATCGGTTGCCATAACAACCATAATTGTAGAGTTGGTGGAGAAAAGCAGTGAAAAATCTTCACTTCGGATCGATTCAATCGGGTGTTCGGATTTAAAGAGGGCTTTGAATATGCTGTGAAAGGCCGAAAAAATTCCTGATAATATCTTATCCTCGACATCCTTCTCTTTGCTGGTTTGAAAGCTGGCCCGGTAAATTTTCAAACCCGAAAGGGTATATATCCCCAAAAAATAGATATCGTCGGGTAATCGGACAATGTATTCGATATTGGATATATACATAAATAAAAATACAATGATAGCCATTAATGCCAATATGTCGCATAAATTTAACAAAGCACCCAAAAACGTTCCTTCCGCATAAATAATGGGGGAATTCGGGATTTTGGCCAATAAAGACCACACTTCCCGTATTGCTCGAATAGCAAATCCCAGTGTCATGAAGGCTTGACTTAGGAAAAAGGTGAATGCTAACCGTTCCTTAATCTTCTGGTAGATATTGAAATAAGTGCGCATTCCATGCCATCCAAAGACAAATACCCCGAATAAATCATAGGCAAGCCGCGCGGTGGTGACACACATGGTGCCATTTGTGTATGACATCTCTGGAAAGAAGATATAATGTTGCCATACTCCGATCAGCATAACGGAAAAGAATCCCGCAGCAACGAACAGGTTTCCCGTGGAGGGTTTGACCCGTGCCAGTGAGTTCAAAAACATAAACATAAAAAACAAATAGAAAGTAAATGATGTGATGTGCAAAGCGAATATGAAGTTAAGCTTCTGGGCATTTTCCGCGTTACTGGGGAAATAGAGAAAATTTTCGATGAAAATTCCGATGAAGGAGAAAGTTAACGAGACAAATAGATAATTTGCGTTATAATTATGTTTTAGACCCTTGAAAATGAAAACTAAAACTACTACTCCTATAAACGCTGTCCCAATCCAATTCATCACTAAAGTATAAACCACTAATTAAGCCCCCATTGAATCATTTTGGTGTTATATATGGTTATTGCTTCCATTCCGTTTACCATTCCCAATTCAAATCCGAAAAGGCTCATTCCGTTGAAAACCGATTATTTCAAACTATTTCGCTTGTGGAAACAGCCGGGAGATAATCTTTTAATTTCAGATGAGAATGTTTTGGTAATCAAATAAATATAAATCTTGGGCTTTTAATAGCTTCCGTTTGAATGGCGTCAGCCTACTCAACTCCCCAAAATATTCATAATTCAAGCCATGGTTGAGTTACACAATCCCGTTTGTAGATAGACACTCTTGTTTAAAATATATACGGCTTCTGAGAAAAAAAAGGATAAAATCTATATTTTATCTTAAAGAAAAAAGAAGGTAAAAGAAAGAAAAATTGAATTAGAGCCGTTCTTCACGTTTTTGCAAATGCATTGCATCCAAGGTGACCTTCATCTCGGCGATCTTCTTCCCATTTAAGGGGTACCAAATCCACGCTATAGCTCCGATCAATGCCAGTACTGCAGGAAGTAAAAACACACTCGTTGCGACCCCAATTATTGCATTACCCGTTCCTTGGGATGGATTGATGGGTTCTTCGATGGGACTGTCGGGATCCGTGGCAACCAAGCCATAGACAGTCAAAAATATCGGTATAATAGCAAACACAACGGACTCCATAACTTTGCCGAACAAACAAGCTACGCCAGCGTAGATCGCTTCTCTTCGCTCTCCGGTCTTGATTTCGTCATAATCAATGGTATCGGCCCGCATGACCTGATGAAAAATAAAGTCTCCGGTAAATCCTAGGAAGAGGATGGAGAGTCCAACCGATACCCAGATTAAGTTACTCGGTACTTCCCAAATCTGTCCCGCAGAGAGGTTGTCGCTTGTGATAATTGCAATATATGCAATAAAGCCTCCAATCGCTTCGGTCCATAGGGAATAACTCAGTGCGGCTTTAGTCGAGAGACGTTTGCCAATTTGCAGTTGGATTGGTATGCCAACAAATGCAATAATAGCAGGAATTAGGAAATATATCATATAACTCTCTCCTGAGATGTTTCTGTCGAAGCCCCCAAATATCCATGATAGCATGAAAAATAATCCCGTGATTAGGGCATTTAGGACTCCCACACTTATTCCGTCATAAATCATATACATTACCCCCGATTTATTGGAGAAGACATATTTTATCCCTGTCCAAAATGGTGTGGGTTCTTTTGGAATCAGCTCTTGCTTTTCCTTCACCACCTTCACGATCCAAAACCATGGGAAAATGGAGATAATTCCAAAGGCCGCCACGCATATTTGAAATGTACGGATGGATTCCGGTGTGGGATCCGTAAGAAAAATCAACGGAAACGCCATGGAAATCCCCCACCCCAGTAGACTGAAGATGGAAGAAATGCCATTCAACTGGACCCTTTCTTTCTGATCGAAGGTCATCTGGGGAGCTAGCGCCGTATGGGCAAGATAAATAATCGTGAAAAATGTGTCATAAATCCATTGAGAAACTAAATACCAACACAGGAGAGCGATTTGGTATGCATCGCCACCTGTTTGATAGCGCCATCCTTGAGGTGGGAAAAACAAGATGATAAACCCAATGGTAAAAAGGATGGCACTTCGCTTTATCCAAGGTATATATCTTCCCTGTTTAGTCCTAGTTTTATCCTGAAGATAGCCAAAGACTGGATCATTAACAACATTCCAGATCATGTACAAGATTTGGCCGATTAAGATGAATTCCGCCGAGAGACCCATCCATCCGTAGTAGAAGATCGTAAGTGCCCCTGTAAAGGATGCAAAGAATCCACCGGGGAGATTTCCCGAGGCGTAGGCGAGTTTTTCATTCCATGTGAGGTTCTTTTCCTCACCGGTTATGGTTGTTGCCATAATAGAATGTTGATTGATATAAGATAAAAAGCCCTCTCTTTGTATTTTAACAACAATCATGTCATTTGAGGGACGTTCTTAATTGTTTTATCAGACATATTGTGTTTGGTTCAGATTGGCTATTAAAAAAAAAAATTAATGACTATGTTGCTTTTGTTGATCGGCTATATAATCAAGGACAACGACCATTGTAAGAAGAATCATAGCCTCCTGGTCATTTTTACTTGGATCGA
>JABCSI010000346.1 GCA_018238965.1 Promethearchaeota archaeon | reverse complement strand
TGGATGCGGGGGAGACAGGGACAGAGAAAAACGGCCGCTTATGGGCGAGATAGCTGGAAGACTTTGCGACCTGGCAATAGTCACATCGGATAATCCTCGGACCGAAGATCCTGAAAAAATTATTGAGCAGATTCTTTCCGGGTTAAAAAAAACATGCGACCATGAATACAGCCTGTCAAACCTTGAAACCGGTTTTGAAAAAAAAGGATATGTTATAGAGCCGGACCGTAGGAATGCTATAAAGCTGGGGATTGCTGCTTCCCGGCAGGGAGATACTGTACTTATCGCAGGAAAGGGTCATGAAACCTATCAGATTCTGGGCAAAAAAACAATTTCCTTTGATGATAGAAAAGAAGCAAAACAGGCACTTTTGAATGAAGCTCAAACCGGTTTGTGGGCGATCCGGTCAAGATCATCGCCATTTGTAATTCGTACAAGAGACGTTGGTAGTATCGGTCAACGGCTTCCTGGCTTTTTACCGTTTCTTCGAGAAAACCCAAGGCAATTCCACAAATGTCCGCGCCCAAACTCATTGATTTTGCAATATCCAATCCAGTCCGAATTCCACCGCTGGCTATGAGTAACCCTGTGTTGGGAAGAACCTGCTTTGCTTCTAAAATACTGGCTGCTGTAGGAATTCCCCATTCGGCAAAAGTATCGGCAATATGTGCGTGGAAATCATTCTTCTTAGACTCCGCACGACTACCCTCAATCAGGGCAAAATTAGTACCTCCGTACCCGGCCACGTTGAAATTCAAGAATCCCTGTTTTATCATGAGGGAAACAAATTCTTGGGAAAAACCCGCACCTACTTCCTTGAGGATCACCGGAATGCCTAAATAGTCTTGTAATTCGCAAATCTGTTGAAAACTACCGGAGAACTGTCTATCTCCGTCGTATTGAATCATTTCCTGTAGCGGATTAAGGTGGACACATAGGGCATCGGCCTCAATTACCGAGAGTAAGGAGTCGATATTCTGGAAATTTTTCATATCCCTGACTTGGGCAAAACCAATGTTTCCAAATACAACCGTAGAAGGTGCATGTTCACGAATCACTCGAAAACTTGCATCAAGACTTGGATTTTCCAATAGAATCCTTTGGCTTCCAACACACAGTGGCAATTTGTATTTTTCTGCAGTTATCGCCAAGCGGGAATTAATTGTTTTGGATAGATCCGTTCCACCTGTTATTGCGTCGATTAGCACGGGGGCATCAATTTTTTTTCCAAATATTGTGAAGCTGGTCGATATTTCGTCAAAATTTAGATCGGGAAGGGGGTTATTGATGAGTTTAACATATTTCAGCCAAGTAGATCCACTGGAAAATCCATCATTATCGACCGCAAGTGTGATGTGGTCGGTTTTACGATCCGCCAGTGAACCCAGTGGAACCAGTGGATTGTTATTTTCCCCCATAGATAATTTCTGAATACTGTTACTTTAGAATTTTTGGATTTAATTCAGAATACTGCACTGGTCAAATTTCGACTTTTTTTCCCCTCTTCTCTCCCGTAATGACAAAAATCACGATGGTTCCGATTCATAATATGGGGATAAGATCCGCATGATATTTTTCCCATCCATTCTCACGCTTAAAAAATCTAATAAACCTTCACTCTCAGGTTTATTAAAAGCTTGAAATGCCCCTATAGAATTAAGTTAGTGATTTGAAAGGTAGAAACTTACGAAATAGGAGGAAAAAAATGTCGGATTCGGTCTTAAATTGGATGCATAAAAATGAACGCCGCCATCAAAAGCGGGAAAGTCAGCATGCCTCCACTATTTCTCCTGCTACACCTGATTCACCCCCTGCTCAGGCGAAATTGCGAAAACTAAGTCCAAAATTGCAAAATTCCCAGAATTCCTTGGATAATTTTCTGGTGCATGTATCCGAAAATCGAACTGCACTGGAACCCGAATCAACACTCTTTGATGAGGAATTTTCCATATCTGATTTTCGATCCCTCACCCAACAATGGAAAGAAGATAATCTAATCACTTCATAATATTCGATTTCTGTTTTTCTTCTGTTCTATTGTTCCTTTGTTCCTTTGTTCAATTTTTTGCTTTATTTCTTTTCTATTTAATTCCCTGTTTATATCCAATTTATTCCATAATCATTCAAATTGAAAATCTTCAGCGAACTTAGGATTTTTAGTCTCCAAAAATTCTCCAAACTGATATATTCATGCAATTATATATATTTTGAGAGAATTAACATGTTCAGAAAGGCTCACAAGATGCCGTCAGATTTCATGACGATGTTCGGTTCAGATTCAGATAATTTTTACACTCTCATTGTAAATACTAATTGTGGACGATTATTCCAGAAAAATCTCCAAATGGTATGAGACTTTTAGTACTGTAATTCTAATATTAGCTTTTATTGCACTTTTCATTACTGGGTTTTTGATTCAAAATTATGAAAAATCTATGAGTTTATATTATATTGGATGGATAATATGGGTTTTAGCCCTTATCCTGGCATTTTCTCCCAATATCATATTAAAGAAATATGGAGAAGTCACTCCAGGAAAAAGATATGTACACACAACTAAATTAGTAGATCAAGGGATTTATAGTATTATTAGGCACCCACAATATGGAGGAAGTCTATTTGTTGCTTTTTCTCTTATTTTAATCCAGCAAACTCTTGTAAGCATTATTCTCGGGATTATTTGTATAATCACATCCTATTTATCTATGGTCTTTGAAGAAGAACGAGTAATTCCAAAATTTGGAGAAAAATATAAAGATTATATGAAACGGGTGCCAAGAGTCAATTTATTAACCGGATTTATAAGAAAGATGAAAAGAAACAAGCGGGTATTCCGAATTCAAAAGTAATAATTAGAGATTGTAGAAATATAATATAAAATTGGTAAATAATGTGAAGATTTTCCCCATGCCCTAGATATCATAGATGATTTTGATATCCGTGCGTTGATCGGTTTCCTCAATTTCCAAGTAGGAATAGGTTATAGCCTTGACTTCGGTATCCGGTTCATGTCGATTCCGATCAAAAATATCACCGTGGGCAACGGCCCGAATCTTGAACATGCCTTCGGGGGTTTGTTCGATCGGATCTATGGTAATCTGCTTCACGATTTTTCCCGCTGTATCGAACAGGAAGAGGAATTCTGAAAGGAATCCCACTAACATCGATCCTTTGGTAGGTTCCTCCAATTCAATGGTGAATTCTTCTTGCGTGTTAGCTTCCGAGACGTCCAGCATGGTTTCCATCAAGCTGTAGACACATTGTTCAATAGCATGGTGAAATTTAGGGCCCCATGCATGAACCCAGACATCGGCGGGATGATCAATATATTCATAACCCGATAAATAGATAAAATTAAGAAATCCGGAGCAAGATAATGGCAGAAATTGAAATTCCTGCAAAATATAAAGTTGAAGAAGTTAAAAAACGTAAGGAAATACTGGAACTCCCAATTACCAGCCAGGCTGACGCACCAGTTAAGCTGAATTTAGGTCCATCCCATCCGGCAATGCACGGGAC
>JABCSI010000345.1 GCA_018238965.1 Promethearchaeota archaeon | reverse complement strand
CTTTTTTACTTTGGGAAACTCTAAACAAAAAAACATTGCCGTAGGATTATCCCTCGATTTGTCAATTTTGGTTAAATGTTATTAGATCTAGGGCCAATTGAGGAATAAACTGTTGTTGAATGTTCTTTCGGCTTTAGGTTCTGTGGGGTTATTTTTTTCATTTGTTCTCTTTATAGCGGAGATTCCAATCGTTGGATTCCGTGCGGTTTTATAGTGTGGGACCTTTCTAAGTACGTATGGTATCACATGAGAAACCCGCCGACGATAGCGGATCTTTGCATGCCCTCCCTATTGACGATCATTCGGCCTTATTGGTTGTGGATATGCAATACGACTTTTTACCCGGGGGCGCCCTTCCAGTCACGGATGGTGATGCACTCCTCGAACCAATTGCGGCTTACATTCGATATTTTGCGAATAAGGGGGGTCGGGTGCTTTTTTCACAGGATTGGCATCCCGAAGGTCATCATTCTTTTGCCAGCGTTCACCCGGGTAAAAATCCCGGTGACCCCATAGATACTCCGGGCTTAGGTCCGATTCTTTGGCCCGATCACTGTGTGCAAAAATCCCCCGGGGCTCAGATTCATCCGGATCTTCCCCTTGAGCTGGGAATGGCGATAATCCGCAAGGGCTATCATCTTACCATCGATTCATACTCTGCATTTCTGGAAAACGATCACACCACCAAGACCGGATTGGCGGGATTGCTGCGGGATTTGAAAATTGAAAAATTATTTGTGTGCGGGCTGGCCTTGGATTATTGCTGCTACTATTCGGCGTTAGATGCCAAAGAGTTTGGGTTCGATGTGTATTTTCTCAAGTCTCTAACGCGGGGGATCGATTTACCGCCAGGCAACATTGCTCAAGCGATTGAGACAATGCAAAATAGGGGTATTCACCTTATAGATTGAATTTTTCTATATTTTCACAATGTTCATTTTTTTTGAGCACCGATCCCATCAACGGCCATGGGGGCAGGGATCAAAAAAAAAAACTACTAAAAATTCGATCAATGAAAATACTTTTCCCATGGCAGATCCCTTTCCTAATACACAATTATGCTTCTTTACCTCTACATTGTTGCGGTTAGATCTAAAATTAACTCGGTTGCATAAAATTGGGGAAAAAAGAAAGATAGAACGAAGATAAAAAAGTATTTTATTTAGTTCGGACTGATGTTGTCCAAATCAGACAAATCAAGGCCCAGATCCATATCATCGGGCATTTCGCTTAAGAATTCATCCAGAATTGATCGTAGTTCTTCTCCGGATCGTTTCAAGACCAAACGAATCAGCCCGAGGTTGACGTCGACGTCCGAAATCAAACACAGAACTCCTTTCTGCCCAGTGGCACACGCAAAAATCTTGCCCTGCTCGAACTCGCTGGTAACAATTTGTAATGCACCCAACTCTAGATTGCGGCCTTGCTCCTCCGAAGCGCAGAAAACCGCCGAGGCAATCGCTCCTATCCCATCAACATCCATAGGAATGTAGCTGAATTTTGAAACGTGGGCAATGGTCAAACCCGTTCGATCAACGAGTATAACCTTCTTGATCCCGGATTCGGACTTGATAATTTTACTGAGAATATCGTTAAAGGATTTAGTAGACAGTGACATGTGATTTTAAACCTTCGATTTAATGTTTGTTGGGCGATCAACGTTCCAAAGCCATAAGCTCTATTTGTTACGTCTTGTTTTAGATATATAAAATTTTGGAAAGGATGCCTTAAGCCTAAGTTATAATAAGATGGGCTTCCTTAAAAGCCTTTGAGCCCGAGAGCGGCGATGATCTGCCATGCAAAAAAGCCCCAAATTAGGTCTTTAAATTTTCCCATAAGCGGCCACAATCGGAAAAAATCCACGGAGGGGTTCAAAAAATCCACGTAAATATTTTAATAATTCTTAGGGAACATTATATTATGGCGCACGAAGAGAAAGGAAGCGAAATTCAAACCCCCGAAGAAGTAAAACCCATGAATATTGCACTCTTGCTGCTGATGTCTCCAATTGTGGGCGGATTACTGCTCTTATTTTTCTTTCCCATAGCCAAGGATTGGACCTGGGTGGAGGCATGGGTATTTCTTATCCTGTTTATGGTTTTTTATGTGGTGATGATTCTCGTGTTAAATAGAAAAAATCCGCAAGTCCTGAGAAATCGGATGAAACATAAGAAAGAAAGTTTTTCCAAACCGGCGGGTTCCGATAAGTATATCCTACCATTAGTGGGGATTGCCTTTTCTTTAGTTTTTATCATTCCGAGTTTAGATTTCCGCTTTAACTGGTCAACGGTTCCAATCTATGTTGAAATCATCGGTTTTCTCATTTTGACTTTGTCCTTTTACTTATTAATCCGATCTATGCTGGAAAACGCCTATGCTTCAAAAGTTCTGGATATCCGCCAGGGGCAAAAACTGATCGATACCGGTTTATATGCCCATGTTCGCCATCCGTTGTATTCGGGTTATTCTTTATTGTGCATCGGGGTTGCGCTGGGGTTGGGTTCTTGGTATGCTTTAATCCCTGCAATGGCATTCGTTGTAATTATTTATATTCGGTGCAAATTTGAGGAAGATATGTTAATTGATGGATTAGAGGGTTATAAAGATTATATGAAGCGGGTAAAGTACCGCCTAATTCCCTATCTCCTGTAATTCTCTTTCTCTGAATTTTGGGTTGTAATCCTGTAAATGACAATTATTTAATCCTTACATTTTTTCAATCCCAGAAATAAGTGGTAATCTTCAATCGTTCCAGGGTTTTTACCGGTATTTTCTTAACTAATTTTTCTGTTGTATGGAAAGAAATGTTCATATTAAGGGAATAGGCTATCGAAAGACAATCTATGTATGATAATTTCTTTCTATCGCTGCATTTTATTTGTCCGGCAAGAATGAGATCGTTTAAACCCGGGGAAACTAGCTTAATTGGATATATATTAAGGAGCGAAACCAATTTTGAGGTTGCGTAATCCTTTCCCTTGAGGACACAGAGCTGATAATAAACTTCTGAAATTACTGGATTAATGACGTGCCCCTCAATTCTTTCTTTTCTCCCAATTCCTTTTCCTCCTTCAATCCCCTTCCCTCCCTTCTCACGGAAATTGTTAAATAATTCGATGACCTTGGGTCGGTCTCGGGATTTATCTTCGAAAAATATGGAAAAAATACCTGTATCAAGACAAATTTGCTTCATAATATCTCGTTCTCACTTTTTTCTTCTAAATTCTAATTTCTCATTCCTCATTCTCTACATCTTGCATCTTTGATTGTGTGTAGATTCGCATCATATCTTGGTGTGGAATTAAATCTTTATGTAATTGTTCTTCGGTCAGTACGGGGATTAGCGTGATCACTCCATCCAATTCCAATATGACGACCTCCATTCCCGCCGTTAGGTTATTTTTTTGTCGAATTTGTGCCGGAATCGTGATCATCCCCCGTTGATTAATAATCGCAGTATGGTTCATTGCTATCAAATATATTAAGTAGTCTATCTGAAGATCTACTCTCGTTCCCATGCTCCCGCGT
>JABCSI010000109.1 GCA_018238965.1 Promethearchaeota archaeon | reverse complement strand
AGGGATATCCCAAAAGAGATCTTTCCGCCATCTTCACTTGACCAGATAAATATTACAGGTGGGTATCCTGGTGCATCTGCTGATGTCCTCGATAAGATGGCTGTAAAGAATATTGAAGATGATCTTAAAAGTATTTCTGAAGTAGAGAATATTGACACTGTCATTCAAAATGGATTTTTTTCCATCAAAGCAGATATCAAATCAGGGTCTGACAATCTCTTAGTGCTTGGAGATGTGAAAGATGTTATTGCCAACACAAGACGGGATCTTCCTGCAGATATGGATGAACCCATTGCCAAGATCACGATACATGATTTTCCTCTACTGCTGATAGCCATATCAGGGGATGTACCTAAAAAAAGACTTCTTGATATTGCTGAAGATCTCAAAAGTAAGTTAAGTGCCTATAAAGATCTGAGTGGTATCACTATCAGGGGTGATGCTGATGATGAAGTGCTTATTAAGATAGATAATAAAAAATTGTTAGCATACGATCTATCAAAAGAGAGTGTATATAAAGCCATAAGCACACTCAGTTCCATCTTCCCAATAGGTACCATAGAACAACAAGGAAGCCACCTTTACATTTCTACGCTAAATGGAGAGAAAAGTGCCAAAGCGTTGGAATCAGCGTTGATCACTGTTGCCGGTAAACGAATACGTTTGGGCGATATTGCAGAAGTGAGTTTTGGACTGAGTGAAAGTAATGAAATATCACACTTCAATGGAGTACAGAATATTTCTATCAATGTAAACAAAACCAAAGAAGGTAATGCGATCGCGCTTAGTAAAGAGATCAAAAATTTACTTAAAGAGGTGCAAAAAGAGTATAAAGATGTTGTCATTGAAGTTTATACCGACACTTCAGTTTGGATCAAAAATAGACTTAATCTTGTCTCTTCAAATATTCTCTTTGGTTTGATCCTGGTCTTTTTGGCACTCTTAATGTCTGTAAATTATAAAATAGCGCTGGTTGTCGGCATAGGAATACCGGCAAGTTTTATGATCACCCTTATTGCTGCAGATATGATTGGTTACAGTTTGAATATGTTGACACTTTTGGGTGCATTGATCGCACTTGGGATGCTGGTGGATGAAGCCATTGTTGTGGCGGAAAATATCTTTAGACATATGGAGATGGGTAAATCTCCAAGAGATGCAGCCATAGATGGTTCTTTGGAAATGTTCCCTGCTGTACTGACTGCAACCTTAACAACGGTCTTTGCTTTTTTACCGCTTCTCATACTCAGCGGAGAGATGGGGATGTTCATGAAAGTATTGCCTGTGATGATTTCCATCTTACTTGTCTCTTCACTGTTTGAAGCATTCTATTTTTTACCTTTACATGCCAAAGAGTTTTTCTCTATGAAAGGTACAGAAATTGCGCATAACAGGAGTGACCTTTGGATAAAACTTGATGTAGTGTATGAGAAAGTACTCGGAATACTGTTAAAAAGAAAAAAACGTTCTCTGTTTTTGCTGGTATTATTTATTGTCTTATCCACTGCAGGCATGTTGGGGTTGACGAAATTTAAACTTTTCCCTGAGTTTGACTCTACACAAGTTTATCTGAATGGTAAAGTGGATGTGAATTATAAACTTGAAGATACCGAAGAGGTTGTTGCTGATCTTGAGAAGAAACTTTTAGCATACTATAGAAGTAAAGAAGGCTTGGGAGAAGATGAAGTCTCCTCTATCACCTCAGTGATCGGGCTACTTTTTAATTCAGATCAAACGTTTGAAACAGGCAATAACCTCTTTCATATTTTTATCAATTTATTATCCGAATATCTCTCCGCTAAGAATATTCAAGCACTACTAAAGATGACCGTTATGGCGCATCAACTTCCTTTTATTGCCACCTTAGGGGCGCTATTTGCAGGAATGAAAGGCATGAAAGCAGACCAAAATGGAGATTCGCTTCTAGAATTACATGATGAACCGCCCGCAGATGATTTTGTCTCCGACAGAATGGAAATTCAAAATTATTTCGATGGATTCCTTAAAAAGGGCATTTTATTCATTGGAGATGAAAATAAATCGATGGATCGTATTCGTTCCCCCGAGTATGCCAAGGATGGTTTTCTTGGGATTGATATGGAAGCCCTTCGTAAGTTCTTGAAGAAATAAGAAATATGCATTCCAATTTTTTATGTTGGTATTTTATATCTTGGATTTCTACAATTTATTTTTTCAGTGCTTCTTGTAGTAAAAATTTTTAACCAAAACAAATTACAATTTAATGAGAATGGGAAATATGACCGATACGGATGTCGAAGTGAATTTAGACGAGTTGGAAAAGTGGTATTTGGAACAATTAGGGGGGCGCTTTAAGAGAGAACACAAAGTTCTTTCTAAATTCTTCTCAAAATCGGCCGAAGAATTAGCCCAAGCCAAGAATGCTCTAAAAGCATGGCTAAATACCAAGCCCGAGAAAGAAGATGAGAAATTAGATGACAAGACAAAAAAAATCATGGAACGGTTCATTGATTCTGTCCTTGATTCCTTGGATGAGGTCGTAATTCCAACAATTCACACAACAATCTCCTATGAAAACTGTCATAAATTCAACGAAGGCATTAAAAAAGTTTTCACAACCTATAATGTGCATGGAAAGAAGGTAATGCGACGGTTTTGGAAGCAATATAAGCTGGAAATCAAAGAGATCGACTTACATCTACGTAAATTGGGTGATTTTAGCCAAAAAGTTACCAAATTTCAATTGAAGAACTATCAAGAAGGAAAAGAAGCAGAGTTATTACTCAAGAAAATCCCCCTTCTCGAAAATAATATTGAGCGCTTGGGTAACACAAAATCGAAATTGGATGAAATGGAAGAGACTTTTGCTGGTATGGAGGATCGCCGTATCCAAATGGAACAGGAATTGGAAAATATTTCGGAGGATCCGGATTTAAAGGAATTTCAAGACATGGAACGTCGTCTGGATATCAGAAAAAGGGATTTTCGTGAAACCCTGAAGTTCAAAAAAGCGTTCAAAAAAATGAAGAAGTATCTTGAGAAGGGAACCATTGCCTTGAGGGATATTTCCGAATCGGATTTGAAACCCTATTTGAAGGATTCGGTGGGCACAATCTTAGCCGAAGGTCCCAAAATCCCGCGTTTGCGCCGAATATTAATTAAAACCCGAATAATGCTTGAGGACGAGAGAGATTATCTGCAGCTGAAATCCGAATTAAAAGTCCGTGTAATTGAAAACATTAATGAAATAGTTTCAAATAACGCGCTTGAGCCGAAAATTAAGAAGATTCTAGATTTAGAGAATGAGAAGGCGGAGATCCGCAAAAAACTGCAGAAAAAGGGTTTGGAAAGTTTGCGCAATGAGCTAAAGGAAAAAATTGCGATCGCTACCATTGATTCCGAGCATTTTGAAAACGATGTGGAAAGATACCGGCGTGATTTTAAAGAATTGTTGAATAAAGTCAAGGAAGATCGCCAAGATTTACAAAAGGGAATTAAAGAAGAAACAGACCAAGAAATTAAGATCAAAATCATAATACCTGCGTAATTCAAGTTCCTTCATGATTCAAGTTTCTTCATAAATTTTTTTTGCCGCCCAGTTTTCCACCCTTTCTTTCCACCTTTTCTATCAAATTCGACATTTACCTTCCTTCCAATTTCCTAGAGGTTAGATTGGGGTGTTTATTCGCAAAAACTAAATTCAATGCTGGATTTATCTCCATGCGAATAAATTCGCAAGGAACATAGATTAAATATGCCTAAAAACTCATTTGATAAGGAATATTATCAAAAAACTCCCGAATTCCAGAATCTGCTCCGAATAATCGGCACATCCATTGAAGGCCATCGAAAAATTGCCTTTGGATTGTCACAAATTCGAGGGATCGGTTTACGGTTGGCAGACGCAGTTGTTAGAGTCTCAGGTTTAGATCCAGAAAGACGTATTGGATTACTCACTGAAGAGGAACAAGCACAACTCGTGAAAATCATCAAGGATCCCGTTGGACACGGAATTCCCAAATGGATGGTTAATCGCCAAAAAGACTTACGAACTGGAGAATACCGACACATAACCGGTAATGATTTGGTTTTAGTTACCAAGATGGATATCGATCGCATGAAACGTGTTAGATCGTGGAAAGGAATCCGCCATATGTATAACCTTAAAGTGCGTGGGCAACGAACCCGCACCACCGGTCGACATGGACTCGTTGTTGGATATCTACGTAAGAATTTAAAGGAACGTAAATAACCTAGGTGAAATGAAAATGGGCGATCCACGAAGATTAAAAAAGAAATATTCAACTCCAAACAATCCCTTTGAGAAAGACCGGATTGTGGAAGAATTGGCTTACTTAGGAAAGTACGGATTAAGAAATAAGAAGGAATTTCGAAAACACAAGTTCCAACTCTCACATTACAGAAAATTGGCACGAACAAACCAAACTTTGCCAGAAGAAATACGTGAAGTTCGTTTAGAAGAATTACGATCCGGTTTGGTGAAAAAAGGATTAATCGGCGAAAATGCAACCACCGATGATATTTTATCCCTAACTGTCGAAAACATTTTGGAACGACGCTTGCAAACAATCGTGCACAAGTCTGGTTTGACCAAAACCATTCAGCAGGCACGACAATTGGTTACGCACAGCCATATCGGCGTTAATGGAAAAACCCTCGATTCTCCCTCATATTTAGTGAAAAAGGACGATAAAGTTGATTATGCTCCCAATTCTCCCTTCAAGGTCGATGTGAGTAAAATTTGGGGAGGAGCGGCAGCTAAAAGTAAAGCTTCGGAAGAAGTAGCAGAGATGGAGGAAAACTAAAATGGTCCGAGATACTCGAAAAATTAGATGGTCCGTAGCTCACCTTTTTGCGAGTTACAACGATACTATTCTCACAATTACCGATCTAAGCGGTGCAGAAACCCTAACCCGAATCTCGGGTGGGATGGTTGTCAAAAGTGATCGGGATGAAGCAAAGCCGTATGCAGCAATGCAATGCGGTTCACGAGCAGCCCAAGTATTAAAAGACAAAGGAATTGGTGGCATTCATATCAAGGTTCGAGCCCCTGGTGGCCGCCTTGCAAAAACACCTGGTCCCGGAGCCCAAGCAGCAATCCGTGCTTTAGCCAGATCAGGATTACGAATTGGAAGAATTGAGGAAGTTACACCTCTACCCCATGATGGTACCCGCCGTAAGGGTGGTCGTCGTGGAAGACGTGTGTAGTTGATCCCACTCTTCGATTTTATACCCTTTTTTCTTTTTCTCTCTCCACATCTTATTATTTTTAGTATTATTACTAATTACCATAATCATCACGATTAAAATTGTCATAATGAAAAGGCTGTAGATCCCATATGTCACCACTCAAACTTACCCCCAAAGGAAATATATACGATCAAATGCGCAAGTCGGCAGGCATTGATGGATTCACCACAACTACACCCCCTATAGGCGGTCGGATAAAAGAAAATATTGCCGATTTTATTGTTCAGGAAATCATTCCCAATGGTGATGTCCTCAGTACCCGGGAGACCTATAATCCCGATGTTTCGTTTGGAAACCGTAATAGGGTTACAAGATTTACCCTTATTAAAAAAAATACCGATACAATTTATGCCGCCGAGGTTTTGCGGGACTATTTGAAGGTTTCCATGGGATTCATTAAGTGGGCCGGAATCAAGGATCATACTGCAATTACTGCCCAGCGCTTTTCCGTACGGGGGAATCATATGGAAAAACTCAAACGCTTCAAACATCCCCACATAACTATCACCCATATTCTTCCCAGCAGGGATAATATTGATTTGGGCAAATTATGGGGGAATAAATTCACGATTAATTTACGACATACATCGCGCCCCTATTCAGAGCTTCTCCCTGATCTCACGGAATGGAAACAACAGATAGATCAACGGGGATTTCCCAACTTCTTCGGAATGCAGCGCTTTGGTCAACATCGACCCAACTCACATGTGACGGGAAAATTGATATTTGAGAAAAAATATCGGGAAGCGGTGGAGGAATTCCTCTTTACTGTTTATCCCCTGGAATATGAAAGCGTGGCAAATTTCAGAAGAGAATTAGCAAATGATGTGCACAATCCCGATATACGGAATAAAGCGCCCCATGGCCTGTATTATGAAAAAAAAATGCTGGAGGAAATGGATCATCACCCAAATGATTACAGAAAGATACTCCTTTCTCTCCCTCCTTCGCTAATCAATCTCATTCTTTCTTCCTATCAGTCTTATCTCTTTAATACTCTGGTCTCTCTTCGGTTGAAGAAGCAAGAATCACTTATTCATCCCGTGAAAGGGGATACGGTCTCAATATTGAAGGATCCCCGTGGCCACCCCTCACTAATTTTTTATAAATATCACGGTGGGGATGGTTGGAATGACGTTAACATCCTAAAGGCGTTCAAACACGATCGGGCCAGTATTATTGCACCGATCATCGGATTTAAAACAGATTTAGATGACTATCCTTATTTTAAGCCCCTGTATACCGAATTATTGGAGAAGGAGCAGTTTGATAGAAAAAATTTTCTTCACAATATCCCGGGTTTATTCTATTTTGAGGGCACATTTCGGGCAATAAGCAATCGTCCTTCGGATTTGCAGGTGTCCCAGGCCCATATCATAAATAAATTTCCAGAGTTGGATCCCAACGGCATTAAGTTAGAATTTTCGCTTCCAAAGGGAACCTATGCCACGATGGTTTTAGCCGAGCTTCGGAAGCATTCTGTTAATGAGAAGTAGGCATGATTCCTTTAGTAAAAATACATTTTCGTAATTTTTTCATTCCGTTTAGCAAATAGATAAATATAATCGCTTGGCGTGGATTTCATCATAATACTTGAGTTGTATCCTTATTCCAATGCTTTCCACCTCTACTTTTCCTATTTCTTTTCCTATTTTCTTCCATTTTTTCCCATTTCGTTGAGATAATTTTTTGCTTTTAGATATAGATATTTTTATAATCTTTTAGTTTCTTATAGTATCATAGAGGATAAAAGAATGCAAAAAAAAGTTGTCCATACTGAATTTGATGAGCTAAATGCAACCCGATTCGATTTAATAAAGGCTAATTTGGGGCTGAAAAATGATGGTGAAGTGATTCGCTTCCTGATTTCCTATTATTTCAATCAAAACTTGAAAAAGGAATATAATTTACAAAGGGAAGAAGCAAAAAAAGAATACGCAAATGAAATTGCCCCAATGCTCTCAGACTTCATGGAGAAATATGGTGATCAATGGAAACGTTTAGGTGAAGATGAGTGATATGGATACCATCTCTACCATTGATTGAAATTATTTATGAAAAACAAATAGGGATAAGTGTGAGATATTCTCATAAGGAATATCTAGAATCTGCACTTGATTTCTTAAAATGGGGGCATCCCTTTTCACAAAACGAAACTTCAATTTGGGATAAAGTTGCAGTTCTCATACGAAATATTGTTCAGTTTCATGTTTTTATCGGTGGGTGTAAGCGGATTGGAATTCATTTATCTTACGTTTTTCTTCGGAAGAATGGGTATTTATTAAATCCTCAAGATCCTGAAGAAATATTCAGATTTCCTATGGCTGTTGCAAAAGGAGAACTTTCATTAGAGGAAATTGAAAATTGGTTTAAAAAACATTCTTTGTTGATGAAAAAATAATCTAAATCACCTAATGAAAAACTTAATGAAAAAGGGATCATTGCTTCGATCTATGGGCAATACTATTTATGAACCCCTCGGGGATCTCCGCAAAACCCACTATTCTAAGGATTTAGGTCCCGAATTGGCTGGGCAAGAAGTTATTGTTGGCGGATGGGTGTTTAGGATCCGAAAGATGGGTGCAATGGTCTTCATGGTAATGCAAGACAAGTACGGACAGTTTCAGATAATTTGCAAAAAAGGTGTGGTAACCGATGAAGTTTTCGAGAAAATGAAAACCCTCGGCCACCAATGGTGTCTACTCATTCGGGGAGAGGTTAAAGCCTTCGAAAAAGCACCCCAGGGCGTTGAACTAATACCCAAGGAAATTATCATTATGAATTCGGCCGTAGAGCAACTCCCGGTGGATATGACCGGAAAAACCATGTCCGATTTAGATACCCGACTCAATCATCGATCCTTGGATTTACGTCACCCGCGAAATCTTGCTATTTTCAGTATTCATTCCGTCCTTTTACAGGAAACACGGAATTTCTTCATCAAGGAAGATTTTACCGAAATTATCACTCCTAAAATAATCGGAAGCGCCACCGAAGGTGGTACTGAACTTTTCCCCATCAAGTACTTTGATCAAGATGCTTTTCTCTCCCAAAGTGCCCAACTCTACAAGGAACGATTATGTGGAGTATACGAACGTGTGTTTGAAATAGGTCCCTGTTATCGGGCGGAGAAGTCCTATACCAACCGTCATCTCTGTGAAATCTACCAAATTGATATGGAAATGGGATTTGCCGATTATACCGACGTATTGGAAACAGCCGAGCGTATGGTGGTTTATGTGTTGACTGCTATTAAGGAAAAGTGCGAAGGAGATTTGAAGACCTTGGGACAATGGGATGATTTCAAAATTCCCGAACTGCCTCTTCCCCGCATTACATATGAGGAAATCCTCAAGATGTTGGAGGAAAAAGCGGACCTTCATTTGGAATTTGGTGAAGATATCTCCACGGAGGCCTATCGGAAATTGGACGATGTTCTTCCCGGCTACTACTTCATTATCAAATGGCCTATGGAATCCAAGCCCTTCTACATTCATTTCGATCCCGAAAGACCTGAATTGAGTCATGGGTTTGACTTGCAAAAGGGTTGGCTTGAACTTGCATCGGGGGGAACTCGGGTGCACGAACAAGATATTCTACGCCAAAATTTAATAGATAAGGACCTCAATCCCGATGATTTTCAAAGTCATCTTCAGGCCTTTGAATACGGTATGCCGCCGCACGCCGGTTTAGGGATGGGCGTCGCCCGCTGGTTACAAGTTATCACCGGTGTGGATCAGATCAAGGAATGTGTGCAATATCCCCGAACACCCGACCGATTGGATCCATAATTCTTTTTTCTTTCCTTAATATTTTGAAATTTTTTTATGTTTTTATGTTTTTATTAATTTACAATTCCTTTTTCATTGTGTCGATAGATAGTGAACCCAAATTGTGTTTCGGGCAAAAGTTCTTTACTATGGGATAAGTGGGTAAAAATTACCATAAACACTTTATACCTTTTTGCATTTTTGTTAGGTAGCATGCTTCCAAATATGGATAAATTCCAAATATTGGCCGATATTGAGGCCTTCAAAGCTCTGGGCTACCCCGATCGCAACCTCACTAAAAAAATTCTTTCAAGTCTGGGGTTGTATGATATTGTTGATTTAGAGATCTGTATGAATAAAGTTCCCCCAAGAGAGAGACTGGCTGCCATGAAAATGGTAGAGCGATATCTTGACAAATTATTCAGTGGAGACGAGCACAAATGGGCTGATGCGAAAGACACTTTGAGGCAAACCTATTATAAAGTTGAGGAAATGGAAGAAGAAGGAATGCTCTAGGTCATTTATATACATTCTTTCGAGGATTCAGTTCTATAACATCCACAATTCTGATTCGTTTTGTGATATAATATATAACGCGGTAATTTCCCGCAGGTCTCCTAAATACGGGTAGTTTTCCATATTTTTTCACACGTTTACTGTCAAAATATGGATCTCGGGCTAAATCCTTAATTACATCCTTCACTTTTTCTCTTTGCAATTTTTCCAATTTGTTGATTTTGCTATGGATTTTTTTGGGAATCCTAACTTCCCATGATGCCAATTTGGGTTTTTTCGGTTGTTCCGATTGTTTTGATTGCTTAGAATGCTTGATAGTAGATTTTGTTTTCTCAATTTTACTTTTCTCAGATTTATTCTTCTCAGTTTTACCCTTATCAGATTTATTCTTCTTGGTTTGAGATTTTGGACTCATACTAGAGAGTGGTAATATTTTAATATAAGGTTTACCACTAGATTACCATCTGTCATATTTTTTATTCATTTACATAAATATTATATATGTTTATATCCTTTATTGGTATTAGGATGTGGTAATATTACCATCCGAAGTAAAAACGGTGGAAAAATGCAACAAATAACGAAAAAAGAGTTTGCGATAACTTTATTGAAGGAAAATATGCCTGTGAAATTCGTTCAAGATCGAATGAAATTAAAATTTGGAACAGGGATGAGTAATCGTGACCTAACTTTATTGCGAAAAGAAGTTCATAAAAGCATTATTTTTCCCTCTATCGATACCTATAAGCAATCTACAGTTGATTTGTATGAATCACTCTTAGGTTTGCAAAAAATCCTCGTCAATCTAACTGAAATAAATCAATTACCTGAAGATTTTCAAGAAATGTATTCGGAAATTACTTTCGATATTCTCAAATATCATGATTTTTATCATAAAACTCGTAAAGAATTAATTTTAAAGGAATTGCCACCCGAATTACAGAAACCAAAGATAATTCAGTCAATTTTGAAAAGTTTAGATGAGATTGAGAATGGTGATTTTGTTTCTCCAGAGGATCTGTAGATATTGTAAATTTTGGAAATTTTGGAAATGAAAAAAAATATCGTAGGAATATTGAATAATATTTAGAGAAGTACCATGCAACCGCTTTTTACCAATTTATCCTTCCAAGTATCTTTTTCAGTGAGTGGGGTAACCAGGTTGGATTTTAAATTTAGGATCTTAAGCGAGGTCAAATTTCCAATAGTTTCTGGTATGGAAGTTAACTGATTCTCACGCAGAATTAGGGTTGTGAGTGAGGTTAGGTTTCCTATATTCTCATGGAGTGAGGTCAATTGATTTCCACGCAAGCCCAACCAAGATAGTTTCTTCAAGTTCAAAATACTCGGAGGTAGGGTTGTGAATTCATTAGCCTTTAAACTTAGATCCACAAGTGAAGTCAAGTTCTCCATGCTGGCCGGAAGCGAAGTTAGGTGATTAGATTCCAATTTTAGGTATTGGAGTGAAGTTAAGTTCCCAATGCTCTTGGGAATGGCTGATAATTGATTTGAGGATAAACCCAAGGTTTCAAGCGCCTTCAAATTTCCAATACTATCAGGAATGGAGGTAAGCTGATTTGCTGTAAAAACTAAGGTTGTGAGTGAGGTGAGATCCCCAATATTTTCCGGAATCGAGGTTAAACCCTTATCATTCAGTCCCAATTGAACCACACGATTCTCCTCAATTACAAGTCCAAATGTATAATAATCCACTCCATATATTTTTGGAATCTCTTCGACAAATTCATCCAAGGCAGCCAGCACATCATAATCGGATTGTATTAGGGGTGTGCCGTGATAATCCACTATATCGGTTTTCATTTTTAATCTTCCTTTTTCATTCTTATTTAGAATATTAGGTGATTCAATTTCAACTTATTCACTAAGATTTTTTACTAATCACCTCCAATCTCTTTTAACAAATATCAATAGTAAGGTGAACTCCAAATGCCAATTATTTCAACCCTTCTTGATAATGATCTCTATAAGTTAACGATGGGACAAGCTATCTTGCACGAGTTTCCCGAAATCGATGTGGAATACAAATTTCAATGCCGCACCAAGGGAATCGACCTCCGTCCCTACCGTACGGGTATTGAGGCCGAGATAGATCACCTGTGCAGTTTAAGGTTTTCATCCGAAGAATTAGAATATCTCAAAACCCTTCCGTTTATTAAAAAAGATTATCTCGATTTTCTCCGTCTCCTGGAGTTAAAC
>JABCSI010000108.1 GCA_018238965.1 Promethearchaeota archaeon | reverse complement strand
GGTAAAAACTCGGGAATTGTGATATCCGGGGGATTATTTTCCTCAAAATCTTCATTGCAATAATCCATTGCTCTCTCCATACTTTCGATGATTTCTCACTTTCAAATAATTTTCCACTTTCAATTTCCTGTTTTATTGGATGTTTCTCCTTCGAAATCAAAAGAATTTAGGTAGTTTTCCCCCAGTTTTTTGCTTATTCGCCGAAGATTTCCAGACAAGGCCGTTGGAGAGATTCCAAAGTCTTTTGCAAATTCACTTAATGATATTTTCCGGGGTGTTTCATAAAAACCGTTTGCCAACGCTTTGGTAAGAATTTCTGATTGTCGAGGCGAGAGAACTGACGTCGCACAATATTGGCCAATCTGCTTGATGGAAATATCTAATTGCTTCCAATTCGAATGATTAAACATCTGTTCGATTTTGGTACGGGGGGCAATTAATTCAAGCAGAACAATGCCATCATGAATAGTAATGGGGAAATTGAGTACCGCATGTGCTTCCATTATCAAATTAAGTACCCATGTATCTTCGATGACGATATTTAGCGCTATGGACTTTTCATCCTTAAATATCAAGTTAAATTTCTTTTCCTCATAAATCGGAGCAAAATCTTCCCAAAATTTATCGAGATTCGTGCCTTCTATCTGGAGAAGACAATACCCTTGATTTTTAGAGAGGGGAAGCATTGAAAGTAATCTAAATTGTAATAATGGATAAGATCGGCTGAATTTAGCGAGCCATTTCTTTTCGGGAATGGGGAAAGTGAACTTCACTTGGATCGTATCATCGTTCATCGTAATTAATTATTCATTTTTAATACATAAAATATCAATGATCTACGAATTTCCGATAACCAGTCTCTTGATGAAAACTGTTGGAAAGAAGAAAGAAAGTTTAGCCATAGGGCTTGCAGCCCCATTTATGGACTAAATCTCTATTTTTTTTACCTAACCCCCACTGACTTTGATCCTTAAATCTTTACGCGGATGCCATCACAGTCCGATAGTTCTACGACTAAATTTAATTAGATGTTACAGATTTAATCCTGTGGATGAAATCAGTCAAAGTTCATCAAAGATGATGGACGCCGTTCACAGATGAACGTACGGTGTGGCAGACAAACGTTTTTATTATAATGGGATGCGAAATCTCCATCAAAAAGGCATTATTGTTCAAATCCGCGTGATTTGATCAGATCGAAGCAATTGCGTGAGAGCCCTTGATCTTTGTTATGTTGATTTCCTTATATCTTTTTCTTGGATGTTAAAATAAGGTGAAATTTGGGAGAGTTAGCGTACTTAGCAAGTCAGTCAAAGTTCCATATCTTCAAGATATGATGAATTTCAGCGTTAAAACAGAGTAAAAAAAAATAGATAATTAAAGGATATGGAAATTGATTCACGCTATGTTCATGCATTTTAGATGCATTCCTTAATCCAAATATTAGAAAGTTTTTATTAGGTGAAACCAAATATCTAATGTTCTTTGATTCTCTGATTCTCTGATTCTCTGATCTGGCATCGTCAGAATGGGTATCGGTAATGAAAACGAAGTGAAAATATCATGTATGAGTACGATTATGCAAAAGTCGCAAAATTGGCGATTAATTATGCCATTGGGGTAAAACCCGGTGATAAGGTATTAATCCAATCACCCATCGTGGCCGAAGAATTGGTTAGGGCTCTGGTATACGAAACCATTCAAGCAGGGGGATTTCCCATGATCCATGCTAATATTCCTGGAGTTCTAGAAATAATAATGCATAATGGAAGTGATGAACAACTCCAATTTGTATCCCCCATTAAGAAAACCGCTATAGAAACCGCCAATGCCCTGATTCATGTGTTCGCGGATTACAACACTCATAAGCTAGAGCAAATTCCAGCTGAAAAACTCCAAATATTGCAAATGAGTGAAGGCCAGACGGAAATTATGAAAATTTTTAAAACCCGTGAGGCCACAGGTGATCTTAAATGGACAATTGTGCCTTTTCCGTGCGATTCCATGGCTCAAGAAGGTGGAATGGATCTGTTCACATACGAAAAATTTGTGGCCGAGGCGTTGAAAATTGGTGATCCCGATCCCGCAGAATCGTGGCGTGAAACCGAGCGGAAGGGGGACACAATCGTTGCCAGATTGAACAAAGCTAAAGAAATCCATGTTGTGGGAGAAGATACTGACCTCACCCTCAATGTTGAAGGGCGAACTTGGAACAATTCATGTGGTCACAAAAATCTACCCGATGGTGAGATTTATACATCTCCTGTGGAAGACGGTATTAATGGAAAGATTCGTTTTACGTATCCAGGGATATATCAAGGTAAAGAAATTGAAAATATCTACTTGGAAGTGGAAAATGGAAAAGTTGTAAAGGCCACCGCCGATAAGGGGCAAGAATTACTGGATATGGTTTTGCAAATTCCACGTGCCGATTATTTTGGTGAATTTGCCATCGGAACCAATTATGGCATCACTAAATTTACAAAAAATATGCTCTTTGATGAGAAAATGGGCGGAACAATGCACATGGCACTGGGAAGAGGATTTCCTGAAACTGGCGGAACAAATGAGTCCAACATCCACTGGGATATTCTAAAGGACATGAAGGGCGAAGATTCAGTCATTTACGCCGATGGCGAAGTGATCTATAAAGCCGGCCAGTGGAAAATTGAATAAATCACCATTTATAATTCTATCAACGATATTTTTTGATGATTTTTTTCGATTTCTGGCCCTTAGTGTAGATTACTGTTCCGAATCATCGGTGGTTTCCGGTATTTCGGGTGAATTAGTAGCATCGGTGGATTTTTTAGAATCGGAAGTATCTATCGGTTCAGCTAAATCAGAAGCAGAAGGATCATCGGATATATTTTTCTTCAGGATTCCTTCTTCGGCCTCCGCTGGATCTGCACCAGGAATATCTTCCACAACGGGGCAGTTTTCATCTTCATCCTCTTCTACCTCGCACAATGCTACTGAAACAACACAATCATCCTCATCTAAGCGCATTACGATTACACCTTGAGTTGCTCTACCCGTCTCGCGTATATCTTCTGTTCGAATTCGAATGATGATCCCGTTAATACTGACGAGTAATAAATTCATATCACTGGGAATGGATTTTACCGCCACGACCTCATCAGTTTTATTGCGAAGTTTAATGTTGATTATTCCTTTTCCGCTTCGATGGGTGAGTCGGTAGAGATTCAATTTACTGTGTTTTCCGTAGCCCTCTTTGGTAACCGAGACTACGTTTGAATCAGGATCGGCCACAATGAAATCAATTACTTCATCGTCTTCACGTAGATTGAGACCCTTTACTCCCCGTGCTGTGCGTCCCATATTTCGGACCTCTTCTTCCTTGAAATGGATGGCAAATCCTTTTTTAGAGGCAATAAAAATATGTTTACCCGGGGTGCAATATTTTGCCTTGACCAAACGATCCCCTTCCAAGATAGATATGCACCGAATCCCTGTCTTGCGGATTTTTGAAAAAGCCTTTACTTCGCTCTTCTTAACTAATCCCTTTGCCGTGGAAAACATCAGATAGGCATTTTCCTCAAAGTTAGCAATATTTGTTATATCGATTATTTTTTCATCGGTCTGTAATTGCACGAAATTGACAATGGCCTTACCTCGTGCATTCCGGGATGACATCGGGATTGCAAATGCTGGGATGGAATAGATCCGACCTTTTTGAGTGAAGAGCAGAATGGTATCGTGGGATGAGGCGATGAACATCTCCATCACAATATCCTCTTCCCGGATTTTCATTCCTCGCTTTCCTTTACCGCCCCGTCCTTGGGCTCGATAATTTTCCAAGGTCATTCGTTTAATTGTCTGATTTTGGGTTATTATAATGACACAATCTTCTTCGGGCACTGTTTGAATTTCTTCGATGGTAATTTCTTCGGCCACGGATACAACTTGGGTTTTCCGTTCATCCCCGTATTGTTTCATCACTGCCAGCATTTCTTCCTTTATTACTTCCAATAATCGTGGATGATTACCCAAGATGTCTTCGAATTCCACAATCTTTGCGAGCAGATCGATCTTTTCATCCAGTAGTTTTTGTGTTTGTAAATTTGTCAGTCGGCTAAGGGGCATCTTCAAAATTTCTGCAGTTTGCTCATCACTGAAGGCGAATTTGGTTTTGAGATTGTCGCCCGCCTCCTTGGGACTGGCACTGGCCTTAATCATTGCTACAATTTCATCAATATTATCAATAGCTTTCAGAAGACCTTCAATGAGGTGTAACCGACGATTAGCTTTATTCAATTCGAATTGGGTTCGGCGGGTAACCACGTTTTCCCGATGTTGGATGAATTCTTGGATAATTTCAACGTAATTCATAACCTTCGGCTGTTTTCCGTCATTTATCAGCATCAAATTAATTATGTTAAAGTTAGTTTGTAATTGGGAGCGCACATAGAGTCGATTGAGGCAAGCGTTAGCGTCCGAATTTTGCTTTAATTCAATCACTATCCTCATTCCTGTCCGGTCGCTTTCATCCCTAATATCGGAAATTTCAGGAATGGTACCTTTGTGCACCAGTGCCGCCATAGTTTCGATTAACCGTGATTTATTAACCATGTAGGGGATTTCGGTGACAATAATTGCATCTTTATTCTTCCCCGCTCCCCCAACTTCGATTTCACATTTTGCCCGAGTGGTGACTTTTCCCCGACCTGTGTGGACCGCATCAATGAAACCTTGGGTTCCCATAATAATACCTCCGGTGGGAAAATCGGGGCCCTTCATATGCTGCAACACTTCGGTACTGGTCAATTTCTCTGGACCCATGTCTAATGCCGCGCAAATCACATTCCCCAATTCGATTAGGTTATGGGGGGCGATTGTCGTCGACATCCCAACTGCAATGCCCGTCGCACCATTTAATAGGATTAGAGGGAGTTTTGAGGGTAGAAAGGTGGGTTCCTGAAGAGAACCATCAAAATTATCTTGAAAATTTACGGTATCTTTATCAATATCCTGAAGAATTTCGTTGGAAATTTTGGATAGACGTGCCTCCGTATATCGCATTGCTGCTGCAGAATCTCCATCTACAGAACCGAAGTTTCCTTGACCATCAATTAACTCGTATCTAACGGAAAAATCCTGCGCTAAACGAACCATGGCTGCATAAACGCTTTGATCGCCGTGGGGATGGTATTTCCCTAAACAATCACCCACGATACGGGCGCTTTTATAATGGGGGCCCTTAAAGTAGAAATTATTTTGGGCCATGGAAAAGAGAATGCGCCGCTGAACAGGTTTAAGTCCATCGCGCACGTCGGGAATCGCTCGACCAATAATAACCGACATTGCATAATCTATATAGGATTTGGACAATTCTTGTTTAAGTTCCCGATCAACTATACGAGATGTTGGAACGGGAGGTGGATTTGTAGGTGGAATGGAAGAGGGAGGGGTTGCCATAGTGTTCAGACCTATTACTGGAATATTTCGTATAACTGAATGTAATTGAAAAAGATTAGATATCTAAATTGGTGACGCTGTTATAATGATCCATTATATACTTACGCCTAGGAGCAACCTCGTCGCCCATGAGCACTGAGAACATGTTTTCAGTTGTTGCAAAATCGACAAACTTCACCCGATTGAGGCGTCTTGTGTCGGGGTTCATTGTTGTGTCCCAAAGCTCATCCGGATTCATTTCCCCGAGACCTTTATATCGTTGGATTTTGATTTTGTTTTGATCAGAGATTTTATGTGTTTCCGCAAAGTTTTTGAGTTCGGCTGCCAGTTTTTTGGCATCGTCCTCAATATAGAGATACTTGAACTTTTTCCCGTGCGAAAGCTTGTAAATCGGCGGAACGGCCAAATAGAGATGCCCTGCATCGATTAAAGGACGCATGTATCGGAAGAAAAATGTAAGCAATAAAGTCTCAATATGATGCCCATCGACATCTGCATCAGCTAGAATAATTATCTTGTGGTAGCGGAGTTTTGCCAATTCAAATGTAATACCATTATTATCGTTTTCATCTTCATCATCATCTTCGGGACTGCCTCCTTGATGGATTCCAACTCCGAAGGCTTTGATCATGGCGGCAATTTCTTTGTTGGCCAAAATTTTGGTGAATCGAGCCTTCTCTACGTTCAAGATTTTTCCCCGTAAGGGTAAGATGGCTTGGATTCCCCGATCTCGACCTTGTTTCGCTGATCCACCTGCAGAATCTCCTTCTACGATAAAGATCTCACACTTAGTTGGATCCTTGGATGAGCAATCGGCCAATTTCCCTGGTAATCTGAGACCATCAAGTGCCGATTTGCGGCGGGTCAATTCCCGTGCCTTTTGACTGGCTTCACGGGCCTTTGAGGCCATTACCGATTTTTGGATTATTTGTCGTGCATTTGTGGGATGGGCATCAAAATAATGGAGTAATTCTTCAAAAACTATTTCGGAAACGATGGATTTAACTTCTGGATTGCCCAATTTGGTCTTGGTTTGACCCTCGAATTGTGGTTCGGGCACTCTGACCGCGAGTACAGCCACTAAACCCTCACGTACATCGGATCCTTTTAGTGTTTTTCCATCAAGAGCTTTGTAATCGCGTTCATGACTCTTTACATATTTGTTGAAAACACGGGTTAGGGTGGATCTATAACCGGTAAGGTGGGTTCCCCCTTCGATTGTGTTAATATTATTAACAAAGCTGTAGATTAGTTCATTATAGGATTCGTTATATTGAAAAGCGAGTTCAATTTGGACCCCGTCTTTTTCCTTGACAAAATGAATTGGGGGAGCATGCAGGGTTTTCTTATTTTTATTGAGAAAGGTGACGAAATCCGAGACACCATTATCGTATTTGTAAATTTCATGTAAGGGCTCTTCGATCCGGGCGTCGATTAATTCGATTTCAATTGGATTCAGAAAGGCCAAATCCCGCAAACGACTCGATAGGGTTTCAAAATCAAATTTGTAGGCATCTGTAGGAACACCGGTGAAAATAATAGGATCTGGATAAAAGGATATCTCTGTTCCCGTTCGATCGGGAAATTCCGTGGCTGGGTATTCTTTAGTGGTGTCTAGAATCTTTCCTTGTCCTACTTTCAATTCGTAGCGTTTTCCCTCACGCCACACCTTGATCCATACCCATTCCGAGCATGCATTCACCACCGCTAAACCGACACCGTGGAGTCCTCCGCTCACTGCATAGGATTTCTTATCAAATTTTCCCCCGGAGTGTAATGAGGAGAATATGACTTCCAGTGTGGGAATTTTCTTCTTTGGGTGGATTTCAGTCGGGATACCACGCCCATTATCTAGAATCGTAAGGGAATTATCAGAATTGAGAGTTACTGTAATTTTGGTGCAACCGGCGCCGACTTCGTCTATACTGTTATCGATGACTTCCGATGCAAGGTGATGAAAGCCCCGTATACCTTGGGAGCCAATATACATTGAAGGTCGCTTTCGCACGCCGTCCAGCCCTTCCAAGACTACTATATTGCTTGCATCGTATGTTTTCGTAGGCGAGGGCGACGGGGGGTCGAGCCCTTTATCTAATATTGAATCTCCCTCATTTTCGTTTGCCAAAGATTGTGTCACCCTATGGTTTATCGATTGAATCGACAAAAAGGAAAAGTTATGGTTGTTAATCAGAAGTAAATTTCGCTTCTATACTTTAAATTAAGTTCGGGCGACTTATTATATTTGCGCTTTATTTTAAAGGGCTACAGCGCAAGATCTGGGAGAAAAAACACGCAATTTGTGGACATTTCCGATCGGGATCTTGATCGCTCTGTTTCGTGATCCTCCCCATGGAAAAAAATCCATAAATCATCGAATCTACCTATATGATAATATGGTAGTCATTCGGCATAGCCTTGGATCCAAACTCAGCATTGGTGATCAATTTCCTGTGCGGTTGATGGGCATTTTAAATCTTAGTCCTGAAAGTTTCTTTAGGGAATCATACATCTCACCCGAGATTCTCCTTGGACAGGTCAAAACCGATTTGGATAATGGCGCTTCCATATTGGATTTCGGCGCTCGATCAACGGCACCATGGTCCGATCCGATCACACTCGAGGAGGAATATGCCCGGGTGGAGGAAGCGTTGAAACTCAGTTTACCCCATATCCCAAAACAGATTGTGGTCTCGATTGATACCCAACATGCCGAAGTTGCCCGTCTCGCAGCCAATATGACCCAAAAGTATGAATTAACCCTTCTCATCAATGATATTTCTTCTTTTCAAACCGATCATACCATGCGCGATGCAGTATTGGAACATCAAACCCCAGTCTGCCTCATGGCCACGGAGCAAAAACCCGGAGATCGCAAATCCATCGAGGAAATCCTCATTGCGTTAGATTCCTCCATTCAACAATTACATGACGAAGATTATCCCATATCAAAAATTATCGTCGATCCCGGGATTGGAAAGTGGGTGGCGGAGAAAACTTACGAATATGACTTGGAAATGCTCAACCATCTCCATGATTTCCGGTGCTTCCAAGTCCCTATTTTGACCGGGGTCTCCCGAAAATCCTTCATCGGGACGGTTTTGGATCGTAAGGATCCCAACGATCGCTTGGCTGGAAGCATGGCTTCAACCTCGATTGCAGTTTTCAATGGGGCTCATATTATTCGTGCCCATCAAATTACCCCAGAATTGCGAGATACTGTGAATATGGCCTCTGCACTCAGGAAAAAACCCCTAATTATAAATTCAAATCCAGATTCAAATCCAAATTCAAATCCAGATTCAAATCCAAATTCAAGTTCAAGTTCAAATAAGCAACAGCAACAGTTATCAATTTGCCCGGATTTCCATACACCCATGGCGGCGGGATTATATCTGAAATATCTTGGCGTAACTGACAAAGGAGCCCAGATCATGCGCCAAAAAATGATCTCGAAACTCGTCACCATCGATCATCTTACGGCACCACAGGCGCTTATTCTGAAACAGGAGATGTTGGCCCGTCACGGGGAAGTTGCGCTGCATAGAGATGTTATTACTACGGAACATAAGAAATATGATGAGATATTCACAGCAGTGCTGATAGGTACGCGTTTACAGTATAAAAACCTCATTTCTAAATTGAAAAGCCAGGATTTGGAATTGCGCCGAATCGGGGAATCGATTGAGCAACTTCTACAGAAAGATTTGACACCCAAAATTAATTTTTCCAAGAATTTTGATTCCAATATTGATTTTAAGGGAGAATCCTAGTATGTTATTAGCTGTCGGTTTGAAAACGACCCATATTATTCGCAGTGGGGAGAATTTGTTCGATGTGATTTGCGAAACCCTCGTTGCCAATAATGCCCAGGTCCAAGAACGTTCCATCCTCGTAATTGCCGAAACCCTCGTGGGGACATCCCAAAATCGCATAATTTCTTTGGCAAGTATTTCGCCCATTTCTCCTGAAGCGGAAAAATACGCACGCGACTACGGGTTGGATCCGCAGTTTGCACAATTGGTTTATCAGGAAGCGGATGAAATTATCGGCGGGATCCCCGGTATGCTATTTACTGTTAAGCAGGGAATACTGATCGCCAACGGAGGTGTGGATAAATCCAATGCGGGGGAAGAGGACGAATACTCGCTTTGGCCCGAAGATCCCTTTGGAGTTGCGGCCGATCTTTGTAAAAAATTTAAGGATAAGTTTGGATTTCAGGAATTTGGCATTATTATTTCAGATTCAAGGGTACAGCCCCTTCGCCGTGGAATTGTAGGTGTGGCGATAGGTGTGGCTGGATTTCAACCCATAGATGATTGTCGGGGGCGGTGTGATTTGTTTGGCCATGAGATGAAGTGGACCACCCGCGCCTTGGCAGATCAATTGACTGATTTAGCGCATTTATTGTTGGGAGAATGCGACGAACAGACCCCTTTTGTGCTCATCCACGACGCACCTGTGGAATTTACTTCCGAAGCAATTGATCCCAAGGCGATGCTCATGCCAAAGGACGAAGATTTATTTAGCCGAATCTTGAATTTTTAATCCCACTCCCCTTATTTAATAGTTGATTCTTCTATGGAAAATGCAGAAAATGTCGAAAATACCGAACTTGTCGAAAATGCTGTAAGTGAGGAAAAAACCCGCAGAAAATTTGGGCAGCATTTTACCTCAACCGAGATTCTCCATGAATTCATTTTTCCCATAATTGAATCGAAATTACACGAATATCTGTGGGTTGATTTGTACGCAGGTGAGGGAAATTTACTGCTTCCTATTTTGGAGTATATTCCAGAAAAACATCGCATTGAATTCTTCCAACATCACATCTTTCTGTGCGATATTCAGGAAAAGTGCGTGCTGGATGCCCGAAAAAAGGCGATGGTTTATGGGATCCCCGAATCGCTCGCAATGCAAAATATTATTGTTCATGACTCCTTCGGACAGCTTCCCCCTCCCCTTCAAGACTCTTCCTTTCCTATTTATCATATCACCAATCCGCCATATCTATACCTTGGATATATTGCTAAACATGAAGAAACCAAAGGATATCTCCAACTTTTCACCGGTTCTAAGGAGGGTTATCAAGATCTTTACCAGATAGCGCTTAGTTATGATTATTCCCATTTAATCAAATCTCTTATTTATATTATTCCTACCAATTTTCTTTATGGTTATGCGGTTTCAAACAGGTTCCGTGATGATTTCTTAAAGGAATACCGGATTCAAACCGCCTATTTATTCGAAAAAAAAATATTTGAA
The DNA here is from genome assembly GCA_018238965.1 of Promethearchaeota archaeon. Classification (GTDB taxonomy): domain Archaea; phylum Asgardarchaeota; class Lokiarchaeia; order Sigyniarchaeales; family Promethearchaeaceae; genus Harpocratesius. The sequence goes on along the minus strand of JABCSI010000108.1, from coordinate 1,156 downwards.
CATACGGGGATGAATGTCGGTGTCTTTTTGTTTGAAAAGAAAAAATCCCCAGTCGTGGAACCGCAACATTTTCAAGGCTACAAAATTAATTCTGAAACCCAAACCCACACATTCAATCTTATTCCCAAATACCATTACAGGGCAGGGTCGGAATTCGAGGCTTTTATTGAGAAATATCAAAGTATAATCCCCATTAAGTTACACTATTATTTGAAGCAAAACGAAGTTCTTCAGAATCCGGGAAATGAAAAAATAAGAGTGCTTGATGCTAATAACTATGTTGGTTCTGCATATGCAACTTTGGATATCAAAATCAATCAAACTTTAGCGGATGCGATTAAGTCGAATATTCTATGGATTCGAACAGTTGATACAGGATCGTGGGAAGGACGGGCGGGCTTATATGAAATTCATTCTTCCTTCAATGTCGATGGGATCTTGGTAACTAAAAACACCTATCGCACCAATCCAATTCAATTATTTTTTGATACGCCCCTTACTGTGCCTGAACAGCGACTTTTAACCCAATATTTTAACTTGATATTGGAATATCTCCGTAAAGTAAAAAAATCACCAGATAATTACCAAGTTCGGTCTAAAGGAACAGGTTCAACCTTCGACACATGGGAACAATGGATTTATTATCTCTTTGTGCAACTTTGAGGCTTCTTCGTGTAACTTTGTGATACAGCTATTACACAGAGAAGACACAGAGTTTCCTTTAGGTTTGCAAAGTTATATTTTTTAATATTTCTATTATTAACAATAGGGGGTTCTAGGGGGAGTTAATAACTTTGAATAAAGTTAATAACTAAACCGGAGGGAACCAAGGTGAACTAAACGAAGGCATGATTAAAGAATCATTTTGTGAATTAGTCCTTAGTTCCCTGTTGGTTGCCAGAACCATTTAGAATATTAAGCTCCAAGGCTTATTAAAGGTATCAGTTTGACAACCTGTTCCGGTTTCTAAAACACTATTTATTATGAACAAATTTATAAATAAAAAATGGGTTATTGGGATTGACATCTCAAAGGATTACTATGATGCAGCATTGATCCATGAGCAAACACCAGGATCGTTTGAGGAAAATCGTATTGAAAACAGCCCAAAAGGGTTTAACTCGATGATGGGATGGCTCAAAAAAACCAAAGTTAA
>JABCSI010000107.1 GCA_018238965.1 Promethearchaeota archaeon | reverse complement strand
TTTAATCCCTCATAAACGAGATCAACATTACGATGAATATTTTTGTGCGTATTGCAATAATTATATCAAGGGTGAAATGCATTACAACGACACCGAAGCCAATCTAGAGGGTAAGAAATTCTGTTGTGATGAACATTTGACTTTATATTTCAATATGTTAACGTAAACATATTAAGACATATCGGTATTTCGGGTTAACAATTTAACGTTAAACCGTTAATCACCAATTTCTAATTACTAAGTTATAATGACAATTTATCACTATGTTAAAGTATAGTGATCTTTTTATTTTAGTTCTTATTCCTTAAGTTGGTGCTTAGTTTTATCCGAAAGCATAGTTAAGAAAAATTAGGTTGCTTTAGGAATTTTAAAATTCAAGTTGATCAAATTTTTTAACCAGCTTGACTTTCTGGGATTATGAGAAAACCCTTCAGTAAACACTATATGCTTATTGGGTTTCTATTCATTTTAATTTCAATTTCAACAATCGCTGGCTTTACAGCTGATAATACTCCAACATATGTTGATGGGTACGATTGTATTCCTTATCATAAGGACACATATTTCGGAATGTCTTTAGAATTGAATTATTTAGGCGCCGCGCAACTGGGAGAGGAGTTAGATTTCTCAATATTTTATTACATCAAAACAAGGGGAATGATTTTCAACCTAACCGTCGAATTACCCAATTTTCCCGAAGAATTACTCCTTAATGAAGGTACGGCAACCCAATCAAGGTCTAACATGAGTGAAGAAAGCTTTACAGCCTCGTGGAAAATCGCTTCAGATCAAGAAGGTAGTTTTACTTTTAATATTAAAACCACAGTCTCCGTGCGCTATATATTTTACCATGAAACGTATGTAGCCACTTATGAATTTTGGGATACAGCCTCTTTTGAAGTGTCAGCAAATTCGACCACACCCCCTTATTTAGCGTCCGATGCTCCAGTTGATGATGATATAATTTTCTATCCAATCAATTGGAAAAACGTCACGGGTCAGATTTTAGGGTTTCTATCCATAGTTTTAGTATATCTATGCATTCAATTGGCCATTCCTGAGAGAAAGGAAAAAATAAGAAAGAAATTTGGTTGGACTGCCGCAAAAACCAGAGAAATTCATTGTGATTTGGGATATGTGACCATGGCATCCATCGTTCTCCATAACATAATTCTGTCCCAAACCGCTTTATGGAGCCTGTATTTTAAGTGGTTTCAGTTTTATCCGGTATTTTACATTTTCCGAGATGGATGGAACGGTCTCTCTGTGGGATTAGATTTAGCGGTATTGGGATCACTTATCTTCGTCATTGCAACAGTTGCTGGGATGTTTTTCAAAAAAATTGCGAGAAAATTCGGATACCGAACTGCCATTTTTTCTCAGCAAATCTCATATCTGGCTCTAATCTTCTCTGTACTTCATTCTCTCTTAAATGGTCGATGGACCAAGGATTTTTCGATACTATATATTCTACAAATTGCGATGTTGGCTGAAATTCTCATTTCCCGTTATGTAGCTTATGTTCATGCCTATGATCTGAAATTGGCCAAACGAAAATCTAAACTTGAGATCCCAAAAGTTTCTGAACAAAATATTATCGCTATGCCACAAAATATCCGGAAAAACGATTAATATGTGGTTGATCATCCTCCATGTGCTCATAAATGTTCTAGGTTTACTTTTGCTCCTGGCAGGTTCGTTTCAAATCTTAATCAGTCCAAAATATAACAATGATTCTCAAGAGCGTAAAAATAGATTGATTGAGGTGGGTTGGTATTTGTATACTGTGGGAGTTATATTAGGAGCCATTCAAGCCAAAGAGATGTCGGGGTATTATTGGGTCTGGGATCTTAAGGAAACTTTAAGTTTACTGACAGTTCTTGGATATCTCTTATTTATATTCTTAGAAATGAAATTGAGTACCCGAAGTAAAAGATTTCTTATTGGGGGTTGCTTGATTCTAGCAATATTAACATTAATTGCCCCCACTTTCACCTCTTCGTATCATGATCCATTCGTTTTATTAGAAGAATAAAAAAATAACTAGATAACTGGAAAACTAGATAATTACACAAATCCCAAAAAATATTTTAAACTTAAATTAGGGGAAGTAGGGTTTTTCCCGATAGCTCCTCAACCCTTCGGATAAGTTTGACAAGTAAAGGATCGGTTTTTATTCCAATGTCCAATTTTTCAATCACTTCGATGGCATGTGTGGTATCATCTTGACTCAAGTAGGCAACAATGAGATTATGGTAGAGACGTGTATAATTGGATTGATTGGATTGAAATTTTAAAGCGGTTTCATAAGCATCGATTGCTTCTGGATATTTTTCTTGTAGGGCATAGGTATTTCCATATATGAACCAAGGAGTGAATAAATCCGAGTATTTTTTAAAAATTTTCTTAAGCTGTTTCTGCACAGAGTCAATTTTTTGCTGATCGTGAAGACTGATGGTATAATACAGACTTTCGATGTCGGAAAGATCCCCAATATATTGAAAATTATCTTTCAGTTTCTTATAGAATAGGGGGAGTTTCGACTTTTGGATGATTTCCATCATCATTTTGAAGAATTTCTTTTTATTATCGATCAACATTTTCTGGTTAGAGAAAATTTCCATGCATAGAGCATCCAAATCGGCCAATATTGCCTCTTGATCATGTTCAAACTGGGCAAGGATATTTTCAAAAAGAATTTTCACCGGTTCGAGTTTTTCTAGGTTCTGAATATACTCCGTAGCACAAATATCAGTGAGCCAAGTTTGCATGCGGGTGAAAATTTCCAAGGCACCCTGTTTTAATTTCTTTACATAGGATTCGATATATACTTTAGGGAGTGAATTAGGTACAAAAGCAAGAATCGTGGATTTTTGCTTCTCCATTTTGGGGAAATGTCGGATTAAATTCTCCAATGTTAACGAGATCGTTTGCAACATTTCGATACGGGAGTTGAAACGTTTCCCTTCATCGAGATTACTTTCATAAATGACAATAAATCGCTGATACAATTTGTTAAAGAAGCTTTTAGGAAGAAATATGAGATTCTCAAACACGTCTGTGAATATTTCCTTAAACGATGCAGAATACCCCCCAGAAATTGAACGTTCCAATATTTGCTGTAAATTTTCGATATATTTCTGTAGAATCAGCTTAAAACGAATTGGTGTCAATTGCAACTTGGTAAAATCCCTTTGAATGACGTTAAACAAGAAATTAAAGACCTTAAATTGATTGAAATCATGGGATCGAGTATCCATAAAAGTAGAAAGTTCCAGAAACAAGATTTCCGAGCTTTCGAGGTAGATATTTACAGGAAGAAGATGATATTTTTTGCGCACTTCCTCAATATCGTATACTTGGCATGTCCAAATCAAATCTTTCACCCCTAATAGATTCATAAATTCTTTTTCCCTATGCTCCATCTCAATAAAGGGGAGCCATAAAAGAATCAACTCTTTGTGGACCGAATAGGGTATTTGGGGTAAATTGCGGTTGATGTACCAATCTTCAAATAATTGAGTAAAAACCTTCTTCAAGGGTTTAACCGCAACGATGTGAGGCTTTTCAATGTCCATCCAAGATCGAAAATTTACAAGTAATCGAACGGTCTTTGCCAAAAAGTCCGAATTTTCAGAAGAACGGAGGGTGATTGATGCAAGCATTTTCACATATTCCACGATATATTCCAGGGTCAAATCGGCATTTTCATAATATTGGGATAGATATTCAAAGGTTTGGTGTGCAACTTCAGGGAGTTTTTTATGAAAACAAATCAAGGGTACAGCAGAACAATAATTTGACACTATTTGGTAAAAATTACGCTGATTGAGATATTTTTGATCGAGTTCGTTTAGCTTTGTGATATAAGGGACGAGTTGATCGTTGATGAAGGCAATAAATTCCAAATTTTTTGAAAGATCCATAAGATCTTGTTTTACTTGAATAATAATTGCCGGATTGGGCTCGGAGGTTTGCTCCAAATAATCATTGAGCACATTGAGCACATTTCCAAAAAAGTGGACATATCCTTTATTGGAAATAGATTGAGTGTCTTTCTGGTGGCGTTGATTGAACAAATCGAGAAGAATTTGCATTAATAAATTAATAACACTGTGAGAACGAAAATGGGGATGGGATTCCAGATATTCTGTAAGATATTTAATCACTTCTGTGAATCTCCCCCGGCTTAACATACCAATTACAATATTGGTGATGGCAATAACCTGGGGGCGTTCCAAAAAATGCATCATATCATCAGACAATGACCAATTATGTAACAAATATTCTACAGTTCCGAGGATGGTTTTACTTGAGGCGCTATAGGAATCAAACATGTATACAAGAGTATTTACTAAGATATCCGGTTTTGTTTGATAAAGGTTCAATCGCTTGATGGATTTAAGTAGGGAGGGTATATTTGTAGAGTTCCCAAGCATAAATTGCTCTTTGATGAATAACAAGTAATTTTCTTCCAATTTTTCTGTTAACTGCAGAAGATTATCAGGATTCGTATTCACGGAAAGTAAATCACGCAAAACATTAATTCGTTGATTAACCGATTTCAAATTTGCGAGTTTTTCCATGGACACTTTAATGTAAACATCCATATCACGGGAATTCTTGACACTGGTATTGTTATCCTGGTTGAGGAGCAATATCCCTGATTCAATTCGACCCAGAACATCATTAACAAACACCTGGCAATCATCGGGGTTCGAAAAATTCAAAGTTTGATAATCTTGGGATAAAGATATCCCGGAGGCGGAAAAAATGGAGCGCTCTAGGGATAAAAGAGGTTCAAGTACCTCTGATGAATTTTCAAAATTCTCAGGGTTTTTAAATATCACCAGATCCCCCAATTCGAGATTTTCCCTCAATTCCACACCGATTTTCACACCCAAATCTTCAAGAACAGTAACTGGAGAGGAATTCTCTTTTTGTTTGCCAAAAAATTGATTCTCATTGACAAACTGAACCCATTTGATCAAATATATCCGATTATTAAAAATAATGATTCCGATCTGATGGAAAGAGAAGAGAGTTTGGAGAGGATAATCTAGATTTTCAATAAATTTGGCAATTTTTTCATATTTCTGAAATTTACGCAATTCTTCTTGAATTTGGGACCCCCGTAAGACTCCATGAATGGCTTCTATTGAGGATAATCCTACGGACTGATAGAGAAGACCGGCATGTATCAATATATCGGGATGAATCTGGATTGCTTTAAGATCTTCCCAGGAACTGATTTGTTTTTTCAACTTGCTTCTTGGAAAATGAGAATCAATTTGCACTTTTGATGCTTCTTGGAAAATGAGAATATCGGAATCGACGATTAAATTCACTTTTTCGAGACTTCGGTCGAAGTTTTCTTGATAGGTCCATTGACGTAAAATTTCGGCTTTATTTTCCTCGAAGCGTTGCAATATTGAGTAAATTTTTTTATCTTCTAAATTTGTATAAGCAATTTTACGAAGGATTTCCAAAGATTGGGGATAGTTTTTACGCTGAAGAGTAAGAAATAATTGACGGATGGAATCATCTAGTAAAATTTCATCCCGTATTAAGATCTCTTCAACCCAGAGTACCAATTCAACATACTTATCTGTATTTAGGTATTCCAATAATTGTCCAAGCACCCAATATCCCTCAAATTTTTACTCTTTGCATATTACCTTATCTCTAGTTATCTTATTAAGATGCATTATTATAATCTTTCAGATCGTTTCGAACCCACATATTCACCGATCCTAGCTTTAACTTTGTTAAAAACAGAATCCGCGTTTTCTACAATTATTTTCGTCGCACCTATAATATCAATAAAACCCAATTCTTCGCGATAGCGGGGCACAATATGCACGTGTATATGCCGAATACTGGCACCTGCATATTGTCCTTGATTATAGCCAACATTAAATCCCGTTGGAGAAAACAGATCTTGCAACATCTTTTGACAGTCCATCACCACTTGGAACATATAATTGCGATCTTCGCCGGATAAATCCTCGAATCGCTCCAAATGACGATTCGGAATAACCATTAAATGCCCCGGATTATAGGGATACAAATTCAAGCAGATAAATACGCGCTCATCTTCGTAGACTTTTAGACTTGTTATGTCAGGATTATTATCGCGAACACCGCAGAAAATACAATCTACATTTGGACGCTCTCCCTTAGCATAATTGAACTTTCCCACAGCCAATAGATGGTGATGAAACAGATTGTGTTCTGGTTGTTCAGGTTGTTCTGAATGTTCCGGCGCCATGGATGTGAGTCTCCACCCTAGGTGAACATTGTTCCACCGGTAAATTCTGTGTCTTGATCAGGCCGTAAATTACCCTTTCCAATATTTCCCGCAATAAACTCCATTATTTGCATATTTATGTAAACATTGGCGTTGAAAACCTTCCGAATGGCTACATAGAAAAGATTTTGGTTCATACCATCGGGATAAAGAGTGTCTAAAATGACATAACGCGCCTTTTTAGCATCAATATTATAGAGGAGGTTCTGTGTGAGCATATATTTCTTGAAAAGTAGGAAGAACTTGAGTAAGCCTTGAGAATCAGATTTCTGGATCGCTTTAACATGTTGTTCGGCGATTTGAGTGGCAATTTGAATGGAAATGGCTTTAGTGGTCTTGGGTTGGATGACCATCAACCGCATGGGTTTAGGAGAATTGGGTGGAAAATTAATCTCATATCCGAAATTGATTTTGGGATTCGCCGGCAAGGGCTTACCAAGTATTCCTTCATCTATTGCCCAGTCACGAATTTTTTCTTCTAATTGGGAACGAGCCATAAATAGCTTAATTTTAATTCCCATTAGAATTTTTCAGATATTCTGTAGATCTTTTTCAGAAATTATTGAAATCGGTGATAAAAGATTTTTAAATTTTGACGGGCAAGAAGAATTTATGTCAAATGAACCAACGGATATTCCGGTGGAAGAAGAAAAAACAGCACCCCTTCTTTATACGGAAAAGAGCAAAGTTGCATATATTTCCATTAACACAAAGATGAATGCCATTAATATTGAATTGGCTAAGCAATTAGTCTCATTATTGAAACAAGCGGATGAAAACCCAAAGATAAATGTGATCGTGATAAAATCAGAAGGAACACGGGTATTTTCCGCGGGATTTGATCTCCGGATGTTCAGCCAAGGGATTTCAATGGACATTTTGGACGATTTACTTGAGTTCGGTGGAGCAATATCGAAAACCATCTTTTTCTGCAAAAAACCGGTTATCGCACAGATTCAGGGATCCGCAATTGGTTTAGGGGCAATTATTGCACTTTCTAGCGATTTCCGTTTCGTTGCAAATCGAGTGGATCTGTTCTTTCAACTACCCGAAGTGGATATCAATATGTTTCCTGCTACAGGGCCAATGTCAATGGCATTACGTGTGTTGGGTGTAGCACATGCCCAGGAAATGCTCATTACGGGAAGAAAGGTCCCTTTGAAAGAATTTGATAAATGGGGAGCAGTCACACAAATCGTTGAACTTGAAGAATTGAAAAAAACGGTGAGAAAATTTGCTAAGAATTTGGCTCAGAAGCCTTCAAACTTGGTCCATTCCATTAAATCGGCCATCAACATGATGAGTTATGATCAAGCAAGTCGGTGGTATGAATTGGAAAACAATTTCGCCAGATACAATGTGAAAGTGCTTGGGAATTTAGAACATCCACCCATTGACACATTTTTGGCAGATATGTGGAAAGAATTTACTGCAGGGAAAAGCCAATAAAAGGCAGTACAATTGCTAAAATATTCCATATATCCCAATCTTCTTATCTTCTTTTTTCTTTCAGATTTTTCCTTTTTCTCTTCGATTTAGAGTGTGCATGTGCACTAATTTCTTTTTCATTTTGTATTCAACATAATTTTTTAGATAAAGCTTTAGAAGTATTACTGGCTTTCTAAATAGAGTAAAATAATTTTCCTAATGATTTATGGGGAAGAGTGCACCATGGTAAATAGATATGCATATCGATGTTTTTGGATATTATTTTTGGCAAGTTTTATGGTAAGTGGATTATCGATCTTCTCTTCTGAGACCCTAGGGGATGCAGGGAAAATTGAAGCTGATGATGATCTCCCACAAGAAAATAAAAATCCGGCGGTCGAAACTATTTTTGAAAGTCGCACCATTACCAATGATGACATTATTGCAATGAAGGATGGCTATTCCGAGTGGGAATCTATAGAAAATCATAATGTAATAATTCAAGGGCACGGGACGGGGTTGTCTCCACCAACAGATGCATCCCTTTCTTCACTATTGGGAAGTAATGTAATCACCGGTTTTTCACCCTCCGCTTTATTACACTCCCCATCTCTCTCCGCTTCTTATGATCTTTCTACAGATCCCGCTTTTCCAGCCACAGGAAACCAAGGGAGCCAAGGTTCCTGCGCTGCATGGGCTGTTGGATATTATGCTTATGGATATTTGGAAGCAAAAGACAATTCCTGGCCGGCTTCCGAAGGGAATCCCGCTCATTTAATGAGTCCAGCATGGATCTATAACAAAATCAATATGGGTGAAGATGATGGTTCATATCTCCATGAAGCGGGAATGATTCTCGAAGATTATGGAGGCGCAACTTTAGCAACTATGCAGTATAATCCAAGCGAATATGAAGATTGGGGAAACGAAACTGCCTGGAGAGATGCACCTTTGCATCGCTCGGCAGAGTTAAGCTATGTTGATTCCACAAATATTAGTGATGCAATTGATGTTATCAAAGTCTTAGTTTCCCAGGGAAATCCGATTGTTTTCGCCATAGATGCGAACCAGTATTATGCTGTTGGCGATATATTTGTGGATTTTATTCTTTCTTCTGTCGATTATAATTCCGATATTTTAAACCATGCCAATACCATTGTGGGGTTTGACGATTCCGTTACTAAGGATGAAGAAATTGGTGCATTTCGCGTTGTTAATTCGTGGGGTGCAACGTTTGGGGAAGGAGGTTATTATTGGATCACCTATGAAGCCTTCAAAGAATTGTTCGGAATATCGGGGTACGAGCAATCTCCAATCTATATATCAGATATCCCGGATTATACTCCCACTCTATTGGCCACGTGGAATTTTTCCAAAGATCCGCGCAGATCTGTGGGAATTAATGTATCTCTGGGCGATTATCCAACCGGTATCTTTGAAAAGGAACTATTTTTTAACGGGGGAACCAGTGCATATTATCCTTCGTTTATGGCGGTGGATATCTCGGAGATGTTTCCCGATTATTCAACCCAATCCCATGATTTTATCTTGAAAATGGTTGGAAGTTCAAATGGTGTGGCGGGGGGCTTTAGTGTTGAGGCATATTACGAATCCTATACATTATCGATTCCTACTCGGATTTCTGAGCCGACCTCGCCAAATTCATTTGATATTCCAGGGTATGCAACAGTGACTTTGAACGGTGTACCCACTATACCAATCAATATTCAAGCCAGTGGACTTAATCAATCCATTCAACTATCTTGGGAAGTTCCAAATGATAACGGAGGATACCAAATTGATGCATATACCGTGTACCGATTTAATGATCCCCAATGGGAAACCATCGCCACCTTAGGAAATCAAAACACAGAATACCTCGATTCTCCCCTAACTAACGGAGAAACCCAAATTTATGTGATTACAGCCAATAATTCTCTAGGGGAAAGCCAATTTTCACAGACCGCAAGCACTTTCCCCCATACATTTTCATCCCCACCATCGAATTTTTCCGGTGTTATTGAGGGAAATACAACCACTTTGACCTGGATCCCACCAATAGATACTGGTGGAACCAATATTATTGCATATCAAATATTCAGGGCTAATGCAACTCAAAATCTGACCCTGTACGTTGAAAATTTTAACGCACTCCAATTTACTGAAAATTTGACCACTTGGGGAAATTATACCTACGCAATAAGCGTGCTCAATCTTGCAGGAGAAAGTATGCTCTCAGAAACTGTTACTCTGGAATATGCTGATGATTCAGATGATGATTCAGATGATGATTCAGATGATGATTCAGATGATGATTCAGATGATGATTCAGATGATGATTCTAATGGAAATTCCACCATCATTCCATGGTCGGTCATAATTCCTGTGACCCTTGGTATTGGGACCCTTGGAGTAGTCGGCCTAGTAGGATATGCGGCAATGAAATCCCGCCGATAACCACATATAACCACACGTATTCATTTTTTGTATTGATTTTATTTTTTCTCCCATCATTTTCACATTCACATTTTTAACATACAAAGGGATATAACCCTTACAACCCTATGGTGCCTATGGTGCATATTGTGCTGGCTTCGGCAAGCCTAGACCGGCAAAGATGTTTTGAACGAATAGGGGTACCCATCACCGTGATTCCCAGTAATTTTGATGAAAGGTCAATTGAACCCCAGGAACCGGCCCAGTATGTGCAAACTCTCGCCATTCAGAAAGCACAGATGGTGTGCACCAAATGGAACACAGAATATGCACCCCATTTTGGACCAGCGGTTGTGATCGGAGCAGATACGATGGTTCACTTTCAAAACACCATGTTGGGAAAGGCAACATCGATCAACCACGCACACGAAATACTCACCCAATTAATGGGGAAGACGCACCAACTGTATACCGGAGTATGTATAATACCTACAGATTCTCCCAATCCCGTTACATTTTACGATTTGGCTACCGTCCATTTTCAATCCTTGTCCTCGGACGATATTTGGAATTACTTGCGAGAAACTGAGGAATATCAAGGTCGGGCAGGGGCATATTCTCTCTTTGATCGGGCGAATTTGTTTATAGATCACATCGAAGGGAGCCCAACCAATGTCCTCGGGCTACCCATGGCAAAATTACGGCTTAAGTTACTCGATCTCGGAATTAATCTCCTACAACCGTCAACATTTCAATCCCCCCCAAGCCTGAAATCCGTGTAAGTATGACAATAATTTTAATTCGGTAACTATAATTTAATAACAGTGATCCTATGACAAGTAGAACTCGAACGTACTCTTCCTCCACCTCCACGTGGAGTTTAGCCCGAACATTAACCGCAATCGGTGGATTGGTTTCCATTGTGGGGTTTGCCCTTAGTCTGGTACAAGCCCTTATCCCATCTGTCAATTTATCCAGCATGTTATATTCGTTATTGGGAATTGTAATCTCGTTTTGCGTACTCCTACAGGTGCAAATTATTCGCTCTTGGAAATTGGAAATACCATTTAATTGGTGGATGTTGCTAATCTTAGCTATTTTACAAGCTTTTTGCGCCAATGCCACAAGTGGTATTGTGGATATTACAGGATTGGGAATTTTGCTGGAAATAATTGCAATTATTTTACTCCTATTGAGTGTTCTTTAAGTAGATAAAACTGCATTAAGAGTAATAATAGCAATAGTGCCATAAAAATTAGGATCAGGAAAAAAGTAATTAGCTCTCCCAGTTTTAAGGAAAGATGAACCAACGCTAATTTTAATTGAATCTTCTATCCATAGTATAGGGATTCGCTTGGTATTGTTGCTGTTCGCGCATACGTTGATGATTGCGCATTTTTTTGGACTCTTCCAGTTTATCTACTTTTTTTTCGACTTCGATGTAATCCTTGAAGATCTTCTCAAAACGATCGGTAAATTCTTGGAATTTCTTCATGTTTTTATTTGCAATATCGATGCGACTATACCGATTCACGAATTGAAAGAGAGCATCTTCCAGAGTCAACGCAAGTGCTTTCAAATTTGTATCTTTTGTCGCGATCCCGTAAATTCTGATAGTGCATTCTTGTTTTGGATCCTCTAAAGAGGGAAATTTACTATTGGAAAAGAGGATCATAAAATTATTGATAGAAAAATTCTGGATCTCGTCTCCGAAAGCATTAGTGCTGAGGGA
>JABCSI010000344.1 GCA_018238965.1 Promethearchaeota archaeon | reverse complement strand
CTTAAAGTAATTATTGCAGGTCATACCGATTCTGCATATGAAATGTCAATTGCAAAATATGGGCATAAATATCTCTGGGTGTGTGCTGCATATCTCTTGCTTCTGTTACTCTGCATTGGGATTAAACTTCTGACTTATCATCAATGGTATTCTAATTCAATCCCTGCTTTCTCGGTGACACAACATTGGGAAGTGAACATTCTTGATGCAGTCTCTTTAGGTTCTCTTCTTTCACTCTATCCATTTTTTCTTAAATCAATTATTGGCATTACTAATGGCCAACCAGTTATGGGGGCCAATGATAACCTTTCAGGAGTTGGGATTGCCCTTGCTTTGGGAAAATACTTCGCTGAAACCGATCATCGATTGCGCAATATAGAACTCTGGCTGGGGAGTTTTGGAGCAGAAGAATGCGGGGAGAGAGGATCCCATTATTTTGTACAGGAATATGGGCACCGACAATCTGCATTGACGAATGCCGTAGCAATTATTCCCGAATCGGTTGGAGCGGGTGATCATTTGCACATCATTTTAGAGGAAAAAATGCATTTTGCAAAGCATGATCCCGAATTATGCGCCAAGATACATTCTGCATTCATTAAATATCGCCAGAAATACCCCAATTCGGCAAAAAATCAGACTCTATCGATAAAAAGTTTACCCTTTGCGGCATCGGATGCTGGTCGCTTTGCCCACGCAGGTATTCCTTCTGCTATGATTATTGCCTTCGACGACACCAACAAACCCCCCAATTACCATATGACAAGCGATCGTCCCGAGAATTTGAGTTTTCAGACCCTTGAGACTGTTTTCGGGGGACTAAAACAGTTTTTGATTGATTTGGATAATGAATTGGACAGCAAAACCTAAATAAAATCTCATGAAAAAAACTAAGCCGTGGTTTCAACATCTTTCTTGAGAATATATTCCATTTGTATCTCCAAGATCGCTTTAACGACAGCGGGTTCAATTTTATCAACCGTATCTTCGGAAGTATGGTAAACAAGATTTTCCCGCACATATTCCGTTGGGAGACCCAAGATCGTAATTGCCTCCACACCGATTTTAGCAAATTCAGCAGCGTCTGTTCCCCCGGCACCAAAAGGCATTGAGAATAATTTGGGTGAATATCCCAATTGATTGGAAATTGTTTGCACTTCCTTCGCCATTGATTTTGATAATTTTACAGTGCCATTGATATCTGAGACTAAAATCTGTAAATCCTTGAGATCATAGATAGAATCTACATTTAACACATATGTTGGCATGGAAGTGAGTTCATTACGATGTTTTTCTACATAAGCTGCAGCCCCTCGGAGACCACATTCTTCGGCATCGTTTGAAAGCACAATCAATCGAGTGTGGATCAGAGGATTGCATTGAAGCTTTTTAGCAGCAGCAAATTTCTGCCCAATTTTCATCGCCATCACCGAAGCTATTAGGTTGTCGCCAGCTCCAGGACTTCCCTTTCGATTTTTGAAGAAATATAATTGGATGAGCCCCAGAGATCCCCCGATGATCAAAAACCGGATTATATTGGCAATAGGAGGGCTATATCCCGTAATTGTGTGAAAAATTGCCCAGTATATTGCAAATATCAACGCAATGGCAAAAATTACTAGTCCTCCTGCTATCCTAATGGAATAAAATTTTTGGTGGTGCTCCAAAAAGTTAAAAATAAACGCTGAGTCATGATGGCCAGAAATTATGATTTGTTGACGAACATCACTTGCTGGTTCAATGGTCGTTCCAGTATTATACCCTTTGAGTGAACGATACCAAGGGTCGAATGTTTTTTCATAGAAAACAAATTGAAGTAGAGCGTAGATCGCCCCAAATATATAGCCAGTCACACCAAGGTATACCCAATATCCTCCAAATAATAAAAAAAGTGAGGAGATAAGATAGGATGTAGCCATAACGGGCATGAATGAGAGGAAGGAATCTGGATTGACGGAAAATTCTTCCAGGAAGTTATTATCTCCGAACTTTTCCATCTCTGAATGGAGTAAATTGGCAGCCTTATGCGAAGCTTTTGAACCAGCAAGCCGAGGTCCGGTTAGTTTTATAGTTTTATCCGTATACATTAAACAACGCAGTGCATCCTCGTTTGAAATTTCCAGTTGAGAATGGGCGGTTTGAGCCTGAGTCTCGGAAAGGTGATACAATGAATTATTCTCTATGAGATTATTGATTGGTGACATAGAATTCCCTCTCTTTAAATTTGGTACTTCAAATTTAGGCAAAATTGATGTAGTTGTTTGCCAAGTGAAATTGATCCTTAACTAAAAATAAAAAAATATCTGGTTCTACGTATTTTTACTGCATATTTGCGGTTGCTAAAGATACGGCAATCCACCCTGTTACCACGATTAGACTGATTATTAGACCTATTCTGATTTGATTGGCGAATTTATAAACATTTCGACCAATTCCTATTTCAATATATTTTTGATTCATTCTGTTCTATTCCTTTTTTTGTTTGTTTTTTGATCGGAGATATTGATCCTCTACATATAGAGTTTCAAATATACTAAATCACTGCGGGTATATATAATTACGTATTTTGCCACCTCTAACCCACATTTCCGCAAAAGTTACGGGAGATACATCAAAGGATCATTTATACAATTAGATTTTTTAATGTTTCAGTTAAAAGAAACTTTAAAAATATAAATGAGTATCTATTTCTATACATAATTAAAAAAAAAAAAACGCCCTAGGGATATTTCCAGATGACCTATACTCCATCCTCCGACACACAGATTTTAGCTTACTTTGATAGTTCCCATGATCTTCCCGAAGAAATAATAATGGCGGCAAAATTTCTCCCATACAAAATTCTTGGGAATGTACATTCTTCAAATGACCCCGCCGATCAATATCTTTCCAACTTTTTCTGCCCTGCAGCACGCTCTATGCTTACTGATGCATTGGCGAATTCTACACAGTGGAAAGGCATCTTAGTTGGACATGGTTGTGATGCTACAAACCGCCATTTCGACATCTGGCGCAAGCATGTTCCCACAAATTTCATATATTGGTTCAATAACCCAATGAATGTAACTCCAAGCGCTGCAAAATTCTTTATTGTAGAATTAAAACGCATGATTACCACTCTGGAGAAACAATTCCACATTCAAATCTCCGAAGAAGACCTGCGAAACGCCATTGAATATTCCAATCGCGTAAAGGTTCTATTGCGGGAAATTGCGGAACTCAGATCCACCAATGATATTCCAAACCGCCTTTACTTTGAGATTTGCGTCCAGGCTATCCAACCCAGCACTTTACCCAATCGAGATGTTCTGGAATATTTGGAGCAAAAATTATCGGAATGCCGGGCACGACCACCTTTCCCATCGAATAAGCATAAAATACTACTCACGGGTTCCGATGTTACCTATACCGAATGGATGGATCTACTGGAAGAAGCAAATCTCCGGGTGATACGCGATGATCTCTCTATTGGAGAACGATATTTTGCAACCTCCATCCCATTAGAAACTATTTCCGATCCATTAGAGGCAATTACTCATTACTATATGAATATTCCAAAACCAGCGACAAAAAATCCACC
>JABCSI010000007.1 GCA_018238965.1 Promethearchaeota archaeon | reverse complement strand
TCTTAAATAGAAGTAATTGATATTAATGATAGGATGTTAGCATTTCTAAAATCCAGTAGGCATGAAAAGAAGATGAAAATGAATCAAATTTTTATAAAATATATATTTTTGAATTGCGTGGCAAAAAAATTAGAAAGTATGAAATTTTTGTAAACTCCTGGAAAATTATGAAAAATAGAAAAAATGATTGGGATTAGACAAGTTTAATAATTTTTTCACACGTTCTTCGTGTGTCGAGAAACATCAAGCCCAGTTTAATGTCTTTAGTTGTGCTAATGGTCAATACTGCATTTGGTCCTGCCGACATGGTTAAAATATATCCATTTACCCCACGGACAAAGACTTGCTCTAATGTACCCTTTCCCAATTCTTGAGCAGCCCTCTCTCCCAAAGACAAAATAGCTGCGGTCATAGCTGCAATTCGTGTCTCATCTGCATCGGGTGGTAAAGCGGATGCGATTGGTAATCCCTCAACAGAGACTATGGCTGCGGCTTGAACCTCAGGGATTGAATATAATAGATCATGTAAAATATCATCAAGTGTTTCTTCGTTACTCATTATTTACCCGCCGTTAAGTAATTCAATCTTAGTATTATGAACAAAGGCAATTTTTTACAAATTAAATTGAAAGCCCTCTTACTAATTTTATATGATTTTAATTAGTATAATAGCCTTTTTAATTTATTCCTCAATTCAATTGTATAAATACTAGTAGTTAATAGCTTATATATAACATTTTAAAATTTAAAAGAATATCTTAAAAATTTTTTCTTCTTTCTTGAAGGGAACGCATAGCTCCGATGGAAGTTGGGAATAGGATTAGAAAGAACCCGCCTATGGCCTCAAAATAATTATAATATAAAGGTCAAAAATTTTATAAGTTCAAACGATCTACTATAACTACCACAAGCACAAGGATAGAGATTTAGACTCAAGCAACAATTTTCAAAATCTTAACTTCATCTCTTATTCTCATCGAGGTTTTGCTACAAATGGGATTAGAACGTCAAAAAATGAAGAATATCACAATTGCCCTCCCCGAAATATATGTTGAGAATATCGAAAAAATCCAAAATATCGGATTGGTGCCCTCGCGTTCGGAAGCTATTCGGTTGGCGATACGTGAATTTTTGAAGAAAGAAGTCCATACTTGTAAATTGTTGGGCTATGATCTTCAAGATGATTAATTTTTGAATTTATCATTCCGGGAAACAATTTTTTATATTTTTTGACTTCTTTTATTATATTATGGTTAAGGTAAATTTTACCGAGGTAATCAATTTAGAACACTTCTCCCAAATTTCTACCATATCGAACTTTCAGTTTCAGGTTCTTCCCCATGGGCAACATATAATTTCTTTTTCCCAGAAAAATCAACCAAAAATTCAGTTTCTTGTGAAGGAATTGGAAAATAATCCGTGGAAATTGGAAGAGTATGAATTTATCAACCCCCTTGACCAAATTTCAAAAAGCCCCGATTTTTGCATTCAATTTACGAACCAAATCGACAATCAAGGTCATTTTATAATTCTTTATTCACTTATCCATTCTAATACTTTATCTGATACCAAATCTAATGATATATCTGATTCCATATCTGATACCGTAGATGCACCCCTTTATTATACCTCATCCCATAATTACGGAAAATCTTGGGAAAAACCCATCCAAATCTCACCGGAAGGAGAAAATTGGGTTCCCTCTGGAAACGTGGTCATGTTGGAGGTGGGATATCATATTGGGAGTTTCCTAATCCCCGTTTATAATCCTATTGGAAAACGATTACTTTGTATAACCTCCAATGATAATGGAAAACTATGGAATTTTTCCCTATACGTTGAACCTTCTGAAGAAAATCTCAATGACTTAGGAGAAATCGATGAATTGGAAAAAAGCAATGAGAAAATTGATGAGATTGCATCTGTTGGCACCAAGGATGGCCATGTATGTGAATTAAACGATGGAAAATTATTTCTTTTTTGTCGCGTGCACACATCAAATAAAATTCACATTGCGATATCGAAGGATGTAGGAGCCACTTGGACTGAAACAAAACCAATAGAAAACTTTCCTGGAATGGATGTGGGAGCCTTTGATTGCTTAAATTTACTTGATCTTGAAAATAGCACCGATAACATGTTTGTCCTTGGGAATCAGCAAGTGCAAAACCAATTTCGGTTGGTATTATGGAAATATGATTCTGTCAAAAACCAAATTGTTGAAATGTGGGCCCATTCGGATTTATTTCATGACCCAATTACCCAACTTCACCTGTTTAAGGAAGATAATCATATTTTCCACATCACTTTTCTTAGCCCGGAACAAAAATTATATCATTATGAAATTTCCAAAACATGAAATTTCCAAAACATAAATTTCGTACAATCGTGACAACTATAGATTATCATAAATTGAAGTAAATAGGAGCCAACACGCTATGCCAGATAGTATTTCCAGACATTTTCTAGGAACAACGGGGATTTCTGATAAAGAAATAAAGAATTATTATAAAAAATTGAAGAATCTCCGTCAAACGATTGGAAAGGGATATATTTTACAGGATCCGGAGGAATTTTTCTTTGAATTGGATGGAGGTCTTCGCTTTTTTTACCAAATCTGGAATCCGATTGCAAAGAAAGGAATAATACCCCCAAAAGCGATTGTTTTTGTATTTCATGAAGCTTATGGCAGTTCTGATACATTCTACCCCCTTGCCGATATTCTTTCAAATAATGGTGTTCTCGTCGTGGGATATGATTACCGAGGTCACGGTCGTACTGCCGGATATGCAGGAGGTAACTTGGGAGATTTAGAGAAAAATAGCATGCTCTATTCAGATATTCAAAAATTGATGAATAAAATTACACAACAATATGATGCCCCTGTATATTTGCTGGGATATGATCTAGGTGCTCTGGTTGCAATGCAAATTGCTAAACGTTCAAAATCTAGAAAGATCGAAGGATTGATTTTAATTTCCCCCATGTTGAAATTACAAAAACAACTAAAACACCTATTACTTTTTCCGTTTATCTCCGTGGGTCGTCTATTTACCAAAAATGAACCTGTCCAACATATTTTTCCGGAAAAAATGGAAATCACCTATTTAGATGAATATAAAACATTGGCGAAGGAAAATCCATTCAGGCTACCTAAAATGTCGCTTCGTTTGTTCACAAAGATCTTAGAAATGATAAATAATACACCATGGTTAGTTTCCCGTCTTAAAATTCCGTGTATTCTATTTCAAGGAACTGCAGATCACATTGTGAATCATTTGGCGGTAGAAAAACTGTTTCAGAGATGGGCTCACCCCAAAAAGATGATCCGGTTGTACTCCAATGGAGGACATAACCTGTTGATGGATAAATTTACCCAAGATCTATATTTTAATATTCTGGATTTTATGGATTTGAATTCGGATTCAAAGTAGGAAAACCATGTTTAAATGATATATAAAATATGAATAATTGTGCCCATCACCAAGAATCATAACCAGAAGAGCAAAAAAGATCCTATAATAAGAGAGATTCTCAAACGCCCTATTATGTGGAAGTTTCAACTTTATGGCTTTTTTAAGAACCTACAATTTTTTGAACCCTTTATTATTCTTATTTTTATAGGTTGGGGCTATAGCCTGTTCCAAATTGGCATTTTGGTACTCATCCAACAAATAATCATATTTGTGCTCGAAATTCCCTCCGGTGTTTTGGCAGATAATTTCGGAAAGAAGACAGAATTATTAGTATGCTTCACGTTCTATATAGCTTCCTTTATATTCTATTTTTTAGGACCCAATTTTATATTTCTCTTATTGGGAACCATTTTTTATGGCTCGGGCGAAGCATTTCGATCCGGAACCCATAAAGCCATGGAACTGGACTGGATGGAAAAAAATGATCTGCTGGAATATAAAGCGCTTATTTACGGTCAAACTCGATCTTGGTCTTTATACGGTTCTGCCCTGAACTCAATTTTTGCAATAGTATTTGTATTCATCCTTCCTGCAGATAATTGGATTTTCCTAATCGCAACCATTCCATTTTTGCTAGATTTTGCGTTAATCGCAACTTATCCAAAATACATGAATAAGCCCACGCCCGATGCCCAATCCAATTTACCAGTATTGCTCAAAGAAAGCATCAAAAATATTGGCGACATGTTGAAATCTGATGAATTACGGAAAAGCATCTTAAGTTCTTCATCCTATGATGCTATTTTCAAGGGATTAAAGGATTACATTCAACCGATAATGACTTTTCTAATTGTGTATCTGTGTGTTGATTTGCAATTAGATGAAAGTAATCAGGAGAATTATACTAAACTCATTCTAGGATTATTGTATGCTATTTTCTATATTTTGTCATCATTTTCATCCCGAAATGCCTATAGGTTCAGTAATTTATTTTCAGATAGCCCTTCAGCATATAATTTACTGTTTGATCTCTTTGGAGCTGCTTTGATTATCATTGGAGGATTCTACATGATTGGATTCTCATGGGGAGTAATTTTCTTTTATCTAATAATATATATGTTCTATAATTTGCGCCGTCCCATATTGGTTGGTCATATCGGTAATCAAGTTCCGTCCGAAAAGCGTGCAACAATCTTAAGTGTGGAAGCGCAGTCAAAGTCCATAATTACTGCGATTTTGGCACCAATTTTTGGTTTGATTGCGGATATTTCCATACCTCTTCTCTTCTTTGTGATAGGAGGAGGAGGGATTTTAGTAAACTGGTTGTATTTCCGCAAAGATGGTAAAAAATCTAAAATTAATAGTGAATCTACAGAATCTGATGAATTTAATGAAGTTAAAGAATTCAATGAACCTAAACCGAAAAAATCTACATGATTTCAAAAACATCTCTATCGTGGGCGACACTAATTTCGGGGAATACTTTTTTCGCTTCTTCCAAAAATGAAACCTCCTCCTCCTCAGAGAGATCAGGAAGATGATTTAAAATAACTCTCCGACATGATATTTCACTTGCGAGATTGGCGACATCAAGGGGAGTACAATGATTCAATTGATGTGCTAACGTAGCGTGGGTGTCTGGAAATGTACTCTCGTGAATTAAATAAGGAATATCTTGAAAGAATGCCTTAAATTGATCTATTGGGCCGGTATCACCGGATATCCCAACCCTCTTGTTAAATTTATAGGCGAAACATTTTGGAGTATGGGTAGTTTGTATCCAATCCACAGAATAGGAAATATTTTGGATATTTAGGGACAACGGTTCGGTATGTACGCCAGGGAGTTCACGAATGTCAACAGAAAAGTTCACACGTTGAAAGGGGGAAAATGTTGAACGTAAAATTTGATCGAGGTTAGGGCCCATACCTTCGGGCACAAAAATTGGCGGAGAAGTACAGGGAATTGTGAAATCATCCCGAGTATATAGAGCCAAATCCCACAATAACGAAATTAACCCGAGCATGTGATCCGCATGCAGGTGTGTGAGGAAGACCGCTTTAACGGGTAGAATGGGAATGTTCATCTCTTTCATTGTTTTTAAAGTTCCCTCTCCACAATCAACTAGGATACAATCATCAATTAAAAGAGAAGGCAAATTTCGCCGAGTTGTAACTCCGAATCCACTTGTTCCTAAGAATCGTACCTTCATGGGCCATATTCCTTTGAATAGTTGCTAGAATAATAGAGAATAGAAGAAAAAATCAAACTTTTATCGTTCAACAATTGACTCTTACGAGAATCCAATGGATTTTGTATCGCAATTTTTAATGATTTCCTTGATTCGGGCCAAATACTGACCCACATTGGCTTTTTCATTCTCGGGAATCGAAATCGTGAGAATGCGCTCTTCGTCAAATTGAATTACCAAAATGATGGCGCCTGAGCCTTCGAGGAGAGCGTAATCCATTGGCTTCTTTAGCATTATTTGTGTTAAATTGGACATAGCAGCAATCTGTGATGAAACCATGGCCGCCTGCACGGTGCCATTATCGATGATCTTGATAGGAAGTCCTTCCTTACTAATGATGCCCAGAAAAAGAGCACTGGGAACTGCACGAATAATTTTCACCAGAGGATCTTGAACCAGATACTCGCTGGTCTCAACATAAGCATTTGCCTTTAATGCCAAGCCGGATAGCACTTGATTAAATTTCTCAATACCCTCCATTTCGGCGAAATTGCGATCCAACACCATGGCAACCGAAACTTCCTTTGTAATATTCATCAGAAGAATGTATTTATCCACTGTTACATAAGTGCTGTGCAAATGCCCCTTGGCAATATTTCTAAAGAGGGAATTGGATATATATTGAAAACTGGTAGAGCTTGCGATGAGTTCTAATTCCGAAAAATTAGCCACTTCCGACTTAAACTTGGTGCATATGTTTGTGGCGATCTCTGTTCCAACCGAGACTGCAAGAATTGCACCATTTGCCTCCATAGTATCATCTATCAATTTTTCTATTTGGGAGATTAATTCATCATCGCTTGTACTCATATTTTTCCTACCTTCCTACTTATGATATTTAGTACTCCGTATATAACCATTTAGGTTTGATTGACCTTAATGTTTTTAGGATTGAGAAATTGAGAAAACAAAAAAAATTTGATAAAGCGAAGAAAATAAAAATCCTTCCCGCACATAATATACTATATTAGCAATAAAAATGAGGGTGACCAACAATTTCGGAAAACGAGGAAAAAATAGCCGAACTAAATGAAAAAATCAAATCCCTTGAGGAAGAGATGGATTTCTTAAAGGAAGACTTAGAAGCCGCTGATGAAGAAGTAGAGGTATTTGAAACAAAAGTTCAGCAGTATGAAGTCGGAAAAGCGTTGTTATTTTCCAATGCAGTGCTGAAAACGAAAATTAAGGAGATAATAGATTCTGCCCTCCACAACATAAATCTCACTGCCCCCTCCATAAAAGATGTAGGGGACTTGTATCTTTTTGAAGTCAATGCGAATGTGAATGTCAAGGTTGCCTGCAATATTTCCATGGGAGAAAAATCACATCAGGAAATTGTGGAAGAGTTAGAAGCATTTGACAACATAGATATACGCATTTATGACGGAAATGATCGCTGGAGTCTTATCGTCGATGGAAATAAATTAATTTTTGGAGCTTTGGGCACTAAGCCGGATGAAATTCTTTTATTTCAAACGGAGGATCCTAAGCAAGTTAATCTATTTAACAACATGGCGATGGAATCTTGGCTCCGGGGAAAGAAGCTAAGGGATTAATTGCATTATTCATATATTTCGATTAGTTAGAATTTCTCAACTTTTTTAAAATGTTCTAAGATGTTCCAAAATGATTATAAATTTAAGGAGGTACTTCATTTGACTCATGACAACATGAACATTCTAATTATTGAGGATGATTTGCAAAATCAAGATAACCTTAAACAGCTTATTTTACAAATCAACCCAAAACACGATGTGACCACAGCCCATTCCAGCGTAGACGCCCAAAAAAGATTAAAGAAAGAAAAATTTGATTTGGTAATTGCAGAAATTTATCTAAAGGGTGGTCTACATGGCCACGATTTGGTTCAGGAGATTCGTTATGACTGTTTCAAAGTAGGAATGGCCAATATCTTGGAAAATCCTCAAATAAGAATGCATTTCAACGATTTCTTACTTAAGCCAATTTCCAAAGAATCTGTCGCCGATATATTAGCCAAGGCTAAATACAATAAGGATTTCAATGCACAGTTTATTTGAATGCGATATGATTCCAGAATAAGAATTTTTTTTAAGATTTCCCGCATTAGTAGATCCATGCCCAATAAAAAAACGTCTCCGACTACTAAATTTGTTTTCGTGACTGGAGGCGTTATGTCGGGAATAGGCAAAGGGGTCACTACAGCCTCTATTGGAAAACTTTGCCAATTCCGTGGTTTCAAAGTATCAGCAATAAAGATTGATCCGTATTTGAACGTAGATCCCGGAACTTTAAATCCGGTGGAGCACGGTGAATGTTTTATAACCGATGAAGTGTGGCATTTTAATCCCATTAAAGACGAAGGACTAAATCCCTACACCTATACTATGATAGGAGAGTTGGATCAAGACTTTGGAACGTACGAGAGATTTTTAAATTCCTACATTCATCCATCCCACAATATTACCAGCGGGCAAATATACTTTGAGACTATTTTGAAGGAACGTAAAGGCGAATACCTAGGCAAGACAGTCCAAATTATCCCTCATTGCACCGATATGATTAAAAATCGCATTAAGGAAATTGCACGAAACGAAAAAATCGATGCGCTGATCATTGAATGCGGGGGAACGGTAGGTGATGTTGAATCAGTCATATTCTTGGAGGCTTTTAGACAATTAAGGTTAGAATTGCCCAAAGAAGATACTGCACTCGTTCATGTTACCCTGGTTCCGTATTCTGAGGCCGTCGGAGAATTGAAAAGCAAACCCACCCAACATTCCGTTAAAGAGCTGCAGAGCGCGGGATTACAGCCAGATTTTCTAATCTGCCGATCAAAAATTGAAATACCCACCGAATTGAAACGAAAAATTTCCCTCTTTACGAATGTGAAACCGGATCACGTCATTTCAAATCCAGATATTAAATCCATATATACAGTTCCTCTGATTTTTGAGGATCAGAAACTCGGAGATTTATTGGGGGAACATTTAAATTTAAAGCCACGACTTGTGGAATTCAGCAAGGTCAATAACTACTCCGAATGGATAAAAACAGCAAGTCTATACACCAAAAATTATGATAAAACACTTCGCATTGCCATGCCCGGGAAATATGTCGATAACCGAGATAGCTACGTTTCAATAAACGAAGCACTCAAGCATGCATGTGCGCACGAAGGTGTAAATTTGGAGATCGTGTTTGTGGATACGGAAAAAACCGAGTTTCAACTCGAGTTTGATTCCTGTGATGGTATTTTATTAACCCCCGGATTTGGAACACGGGGAGTGGAGGGAATGGTCCTTTCGGCAAAATATGCCATGGAAAATAAAACTCCGTACTTGGGAATTTGTTTTGGAGCCCAACTCTTTTATGTGGCCTTTATGCGCTATGTGATGGGAATAACCGATGCCCATTCTACAGAAGTTGCCCCCGAGACTCCTAATCCGGTGGTGAGTATGATGGATGAACAACAAAAAATTGTAAATATGGGCGGAACAATGCGGTTGGGAGGACAACCGGTTATTGTGTCCGAGAACACCCTATTATTCCAAGCCTATGAAAAGGGTGAAATTCGCGAACGGTTCCGCCATAGATACCATATCAACGAATCTTATTTCACAGACGAGGTAAAGGCGAAAGGATTACGAATATCCGCGTATGATCAAACAGGGAAAATTGTGAATGCAATTGAACTTGATGAGGAAATCCATCCCTTTATGGTGGGTACACAATTTCACCCCGAATATTGTTCCCGACCCTACGAGCCGTCCCCAATTTACCTGAAATTCATTCAAAAAATCATAGCCAAAAAGAATTCGTAAAAGAATTCACCTTGAGGGAAATTCCTTCATCCATTTATCTTTTTTTCATTTTTCACTTATTAATAAACTTAATTTGAATAATTTTCGACGATCTTCTTAAATTGCATGATTGTACCATCCACATCGGAGACATCATATTCGTAAATCTGCGATCGGGCGAAATCTAAAAAGGATCGCTCAATTTTTTGAACCGAATGGTAATCTACGCCCAAATATCGGGTAGCAAACGATTTTAACGGTTTCATGATGATAGTCAAATAGCCCAAGCGCCCAATTCTTCGCGCCAGAGTGTCCAATTCGGAGGCTATGCGATCAAAATCATTTCGGGTTGCAGCATTTGATTTTGGCTGATCTAAGGAAATATTCGCCCCCATATCGCTTAGAATAATAATTATCGGTAAGGTGAAACCTTTTCTCGCTTCTTGGGAAATTAGGGTGAGGGTCTGCTTCAGCGCCGATCCAAGGGGAGTATAGGAAGTAGCTTGAAGTTGTTGCAATTTCGCAAGGGCAACAGACAAAGAGACAGAAGGACGTTGTAGGGTATCCACGGATCGTCCTTGAAATGAGAGAACGCAGACCTTATCCTTCTTTTTATATCCCTCGGCATGTACGCTTTGGATAATTTTGATTGCTAGGGGAAGAGTGTGCCGCATGGAAGCACTGGCATCGACAATAAAATACAGGGACAAGGGTGCCCGTAATTCGTTGATTTTCTCGTGAATATCGTCCAAATTGAGGTCCACGGCCAATTTCTTTTTCCCTTCGGAGGTCTGGCGCCGAAAGATAACATTTTCAATTTTTTTTAACGATGAGGGATAGTGGAGAAAATGGGATTTGATCGAGGCATCAAACGCAATGGAACGAGGATGGTGATTGAGGGGCTTGCGGGCGTATACATATCGTCCCCCCGATCGGGAGATTACTTTTACCCGTGAACCTTTTCCAGTATAACTAACAATTTTGCGCCGTTTCAGTAATTGCGAAAAGAGACTCTTAACATCCATTTGAAGGGGAGATTCCGTCAGATA
The DNA here is from genome assembly GCA_018238965.1 of Promethearchaeota archaeon. Lineage (GTDB taxonomy): Archaea > Asgardarchaeota > Lokiarchaeia > Sigyniarchaeales > Promethearchaeaceae > Harpocratesius. Next base: position 25,389 of record JABCSI010000007.1, on the reverse strand, counting down.
GAAGGGGTACGGGTTTTCGGAAGAAATTTTCTCCAGAGCCTGTTGATCACTCCCTGCTTTATAGCCCGGAATACTTTCATCCTTGAGTTGATAATTGGAATACCGATCCTTGGATTCACTTCTGGGAAGCGCATGATTGTCGATCTCCATCATATCTTGGGCGGATTTCGGGGGAGGATTTTCTGCATATTCTTGTCCGATTTGGGCGGTGGTACGAAAAACCTCTGGAATTTGCATACCACTGGGAGGGCGCTTAATAAAATCATCTTGATCCTCCGGAGATGGATGACGGGGCAATTTATGCCATATATCAAAAAAAGTATCCTGAAGGAAGGTTGGATTCATGATAGTACCGTGGATTCGACGAATCTTGGCATCGAAGACTAGAAATGCCGCCTCCCTAAGATCTACTTCTGAGATGAAATCTCTTCCCCGATAGGCAGCCACCGCCCGGGCGGTCCATAAAAATCGCACTTCGGCACGGTGAGATTGAATACCCAAGGCATTAACAAATTGTATTGCCTTACCATAGAAATCAGTCGGAATTGGAATGGATCCAACCTTAGATCGGGCATTCTCGATTTTCCGTGCAATTTCTCGGTCCTGATCCCGATAAGTTTTAATCATTTCTGCGGGGTCATTTTGAAATTCGAATGATCGCCGTGTAATTTGGGATCGCAAGCGTGGATCTTTACTCGGAGAAACGGAAATTTCAAGCCCTAGCCGATCTTGAATTTGGGGACGCAATTCTCCCTCTTCGGGATTCATGGACCCAATAAGTGTAAAATTGGAAGGATGGACCATAGAAAAACCGTCCCTTTCCACCCGATTGAGATGGGTGCTGGTCACATCTATAAGAAGATCCACTAAGTGATCCTGGAGTAGGTTGATTTCATCAACATAAAGGATGCCCCTGTGAGCTTTTGCAAACAAGCCCGGCATTAATGTGCGTTTCCCATGGGTGATTAAATGCTCGATATTTATTCCCCCGATCAACATATCGTCGGAAATCCCCAAGGGAAGAGTATGGAAAGGGATGGGCTTTGATGAAATCTTCGAAGACTCGGGATGGGATTGCTGTTCCTCACACAATTCACAGATAAAGGCCGAAAAAACGATTGGATCTTCAGAATCTTCAAACTTGGAGGGGATTTCGCATTGAAACTGACATCCTTCTTGGCATTGAAGATGGGGGAGAATATTATGCATCGCGCGAATTACCGTGGATTTCCCTGTTCCCTGGGGTCCCGAAACCAATATTCCACCAACATTGGGATCAATTAAACCCATAATCAGAGCCAATTTCACTCGATCAAGCCCCAAAACCGCAGAAAAGGGAAAATATTGAGAATTCATGACCAACATCCGTTAAAATTGATAGAAAAAAAGACACCTCAGGATCAGAAGTGTAAGGTAGAATAATTTGCTTAATCAAACGCTAATATATAAATATCTACCTAAATTTAAAAAACTGGTTCCCCGTATGAGAGTGTCGATGTAACTTGAGAAGGCAATAGGTTTTGAAATGAAGACATACCGATAATCGTATCGGAATATGAAGTATATGTGACTGTGTTCGAATCATATGTATCCTCGGCGTATATCTCTAAGATTAGCACATAAATATACAATTCTTTATAGGCAATAGCACCCGTTGTGTATCCCATAGGTTCATTTCCGGTAATATCATTACGACCATCATTATCATCATCAACAAATGCCTCTATATGAATATATGAATCGCTATCTACCCCCTCTTTCCCCATCCCAATCATTCCATCATACCATCCTGGGATCATATTATCTCGAGTGACTTGGGTTGTATGGTGATCAATAAATGCATGCACCTCGGCATCATCCCCCCAACGGTCAATTTTACCATCTTCATCCAAATCGATGTAGATCTTATAATTAAAGCTAATATAACATCCATCAACAACTGTATTAAGGAGTGTAGGATCGGGATCATCATCGAGATTGGTTAAATCATCGATGTTAATGACGATTAAGATGACACTGGTTATAACTAGTATTCCAATGGTGCCCATGATCCAATAGCGAACAGGAACTCCACTTTGTTTCAGCGTTTTCTTGCGTGTGTAGGTGACTTTCTTCTTAGCATGTTTAGGATTAGAACTCGGCATTCGACAAGTATAAGAAATAGTGGAAAATTAAAAAATTTTTAGCACATCAAATTACAATTCGAGTTTGCATGCTATGATGGGGATTAAATATACATGTTGGATTCCGACCCTTTGAAGTCTTTTCTTTCTGCCGTAGATTTAAGTTTCATCTGCAATTTTCCCGAAATATTCTTCATGAAATAGTCTATCGCAAACACAATTGAGAAATAGTTCAGCTTGAATGTGTCAAAATCTGCAGATATAGGGACATCTGCCTGCGCCCATACACTCTTATTTTCCGGATCGAGTGAATATACCACACTATTTAGGATAAAATTGCCCTTCAGAACTTCAGCAAATAGATTAATCAGGGAAGATTCGGTGAGTCGATCCAACTCGAAAATCGAGGTTTTTATGAGGATCCAATCAGGACTGAGCACAATATGGCTGAGAAAGGTGAATTCTTCATAATCAAAGGGGATGGCAATGATAAGCTTTTTGCGGTCGATGTTCATATCCACAATGCCAATATCCTCGAGATAACAGACAACCAAGTCGAGATTTTCCTCCATTTTTTCCCGTTCTTCCTCAGAGATTAATTTCTGAAGATTTTCATCAATGGCGGGATGGGATTCTAATGACGCGGGCAGTTCGCCCAGCTCTTCTGTGGGAGTAGATTCTGAATCTGATTCGGGAGAATCTTTGGGTTGTTTAGGGGAAGGGGAGACTGGTGAGGGATCCTTTTTTTTTCCCATGAACCTATCATTTCACCATGAACCTATAATGTTTTCCCTTCCATTTATATCCCGGAAAAATTTGATTTTTTAAATCAGCTATTAAATCAGAAATAACCGCGGGTTGAGGATTTATATATTCGAAAAGGTTAGATATTCTAGGGAAGGATCGAACTGTAAACCCAAAAATGGAGAAAGAAAGCATCCATGGAACAACATAACGACTATTTTCGGCAAAAAGTATGGTATATTATCAACACAATCCAAGCAAACCAGCTTTTTGTCCACAGTAATACAATTAGTATCAAATTTAACACCCCAATCACGATTTCGGATTTTCTTCCAACGGATCCATCCAAAAAAAGCGCAAAATCCTCTAAGAAGAAAAAAGGTACCTCGAAATCCCGTAAAAAAAAAAAAATAAAGACTATGGAATTACCGGAGATTCTAACCTTATGTATCCTGAATGCTTTGGTGCCAAATTCGGCCATGCTCCTTATTGGAGGACATGGAGGAGGTAAAACTTCGATAGTAAAATATCTCGGAAGAATGTTTACCGGTATGAGTTTAAGTGAAGCAGAAGAATGCATTCTCCGGGGCCATCCCCAATTAACCGAGGAAAAGATCATTGCCACTTTGAATTTACCAAAATTGATGAAAAATGGTGAAGAGGAGGTGATGTGGCGAACCTTTGCGTCGAATTTCTGGAAAATAATCGATGAAGTCAATCGTTGCAGCCCTTACACCCAAAATATTCTCCTTTCTCTCCTCGCTGAGGGTAAGATCAAATACTATGATGCAGTGCTCAATGTCAGCAAATTTTGTCTATATGCCACCCTGAATCCAAACGATGTAGGCACCTTTGAAATGTCCATGCCGTTTTTGGATCGATTTGGAATTTCGGTCCCAATTTCGATGCCCACATCCCAAGATTTATCCCAAATTTTACGAAGTCGGGATGAAAAACTCGGAGGCTATGATGAATTGGTTCAAGTTCCAAAAGTATTGACCGAGGAAGATTTGCTCAACATCTGGTTTGAAGTGGGTGAAATAAATTGCAACATAGAGGCTGAAGATTACATCCATGCGATTGTACGGGAATTTACACTTTGTACACGGATCGATAAAGGAAATTCCGATTATCTAAAACCGAGTACGGGCCTCTGTACCGGATGTCATTATAATATTCCAAAAAAAATACCCTGTTCCCATTGTGATTCGATCCTATCGGTGCGGGTTGCAAAAGATTTGCTCCGATATGCACGTGCCCTAACATGGTTATTGGGATTGAACGAGGTCACAATCAACATTATTGATACCATTGCACCATATATTATTGCCCATCGGGTTCACTATATTGACCGAACCTTGAATGATGCACCTTTTTGGGGAAACAAATACCAATTTACCGCCAATTTGTTAAAAATGATCCGTAAAAGGTATACAAATCGACGGAAAGCCTATGATCTCATAGAAACATTGAGGACAGGAAATGCTCCCCCCAATGCCATCACCCAACTCACCACTTTTTCAAAAAGTGATTTAATAGTTCAACATGATTTGTTACCCTTCGCTAAGAAATTAATTTCGGAAGAGTATCAATCCAAAATCCAAGAAATCGAGCAGGCGTATCAACAAAAAAATGTAGGTCTTCTTTCACAGTTAAGAAAAGATTTATTGCTGCATATGGAATTTCCGAATCGGGGGCAGCTGATTTCCAATCTCAATGATAAATTACGAATCTTGACACTCTATAGTTTCAATTGCGCCCTCGAGATTTGGAATTCTATAAGATTCACCATTGATAGTTTAATCCCCAGTTTTACCAATAAATTGAAGGAAACAACCCAGCAACGTGGGACATACCGCCTTAGAACAGAGGACCTAGAGATGGAAATAAATGTTACTGGAACTAATCCTTATGACATTGTCAATTTTAGCTTTTATGGCGGGGAAATTGCCAGTACCCTCAAGAACGAAATTGAATTGAGCCATGGGAAGATGCTCAAAAACATGGAAGAATTAGTGGAAGAGGCCCGATTAGCCCAGAGACGAAGGGAAGAAGAAATGGGCTTGGTAGATATTGATCCTACCTTGACTTCTCCTAAAGAGGATGCAACCAAGGAGCAAAAAACCTCCATTTTGGGGAAAGAATTCTATAATCAATAAGGAGGAGGAATAGTGTCAAGATCTTCAAAAAAAAAATCTACACTCTCTACAGAAGAACGAAAAATCAGATCTATTGCCGATTCAGCATTCAATGCCGCAATGGAACTCTATTTTTTCCCAAGTATCCCAGATCCCTTGATGATTTTTGATTATTCCAAACAAACCGGATTTTTTATAGATTTTTCAACGTACCAAATCACCCTCAATCTCGCCAACACTCCGGAAATCTTTCTTGACCAGGAATATTTCAATTATTTCTTTTCACTGAGTCTCCACGAAATATCCCACTATATTATTTGCCCCTATGACAACATCACGAATATGAAACTGATAGCCGCGGTGTTACGGGCCCAGGTGTATAAATATTACGCCCCCATCATAGTGAACATTTTTTCAGATCTACTTATAGATTATCAAAACCATTTACGTTATCCCGAAATTATGGAATGGGAATTAACTCTACAGGTATCCCAAGGTATTCCACCCCCAGCATCTTCATCTCCTTCTTCTTCTCCTAATTCTAAACCAGAATCATCCAATTCTTCATCCCCATCACCAACTACCGAAAATTCCAGCAGTGATTTATGGAAACTACTCTGTCGAGCCTATGAAATCATGTGGGAAAAAGATTTTCTCCCAGATCTGGGACTCAATTCCATGCTTGAGGCAGTTACTGGTCAAGTTTGTAAGCTGGTTCAAAAATCACTGGATCATGAAGAATTGTGGGAAAAAAACCTCACAAAAATTGCAAAACTGTTAATCCCGATTCTTAAAAATGAATGTCATGTGAAAAATGAGTCAACTTCCACTCCTGCAGATTCATCAGGTAGACCCTCGGAAGGTGGTGAATCTCAATCGTTCCCACAATCACCAATTGGGCTCCCGGAGGACGTATCTGCAACTTTTGGAAGTTTTACAGAAATTCCCAACTATGATCAAATCAAGGAAGAAAATGATTCCCAAAAACCATCCGGAACCCAAGCGGGAGAAAAACTGAAAAATGATTTGCAGGTAATTGCCCAAGAAGAATCCTTTGGAAACTTTCAAGCAATTGCAAATTTGTTTGGATATCAAGATACTCGTACAACTCTTGCTTTGTGGTATCGGGGGCGCGCAAAAAATCTTATCAAAATTGAAATTGTATCCCAGAAAGAAGGGGGAGCAATTCCGGTCTATCCGATTAAATGGCGCTTGGGGGATGAACTCGAAAAGCTCGATCCCGTTCAAACTTTAATCACATCCCCCGTAATCATTCCCAATATAACTACAAAACAATGGGTTTATCATAAAGGCCCTGGAATTGATGTAATTCAGCAATTACCCGATCTGATGATTGTTCTCGATAGTTCAGGGTCAATGACATGGAATTTTAACAAAAAATCGGTTTCGGGAAGGTATCATATCTCTTTACTAGCCAGTTTTGCCGCCATGCAATATGCCATTCAACAAGGAGCGTTTATTTCGGTCATTAATTTCTCTGAGCGATGTCGATTTGTTGAATGGACCAATAATCAATACGAATTGGAACAAACTCTTTTGAGTTATCAAGGATCTGGAACGATTTTACCTTCTGAAAAAATGTTACAGATTGCAAAAAAAGCCACCCGCCCCTCTTGTATTTTGGTAATTACTGATTTTGAGATTAGCAACTGGGATCAAGCTTATGCAGATTTTATGAAACTCTTGGCGCTCGGAAACAAGATTATTTGTTTTTTCATAGGGGGGCGTGAACATGATCTCGAAACTGAAGAATTAAAACGCCTACAACAGATGGGAACCAAATTTTATTGTATCGCCAAACAACGAGATCTCATTGGTTTAGTAGTTCGCGAAATACATAACACCTATCATCCAAATTCTTGATTTAACATTATACCGAATCATATCATGAATCATATCATGAGGATCGTATCATGATATTGAATGGTATTATAGGCCCAGATTCAAATGATTCAACTATGAAGGAAATGAGACACGTCGTTGAGTTGCACCGGCTCGCCCTAAGCTTGGAGGAGGCAAAAAGACGTCGAGACTATTCATTAGTTTTGGAATTCTATAACCGTATCATTTGTTTGAAACAACAAATATCAAATCGATTTGGTGTGGCAAAATCCATGACGGATAAGGGAAATTTTCTTTATGATATGGGATTTCCCCAAAAAGCGTTCAAATTGTATGTTGAAGCTTCGAACATTCTAGAAAACGCAGGAACTGACTTACATTCAATTTCCCAAAATTAGGGAATAAATTGTGAAATTTTTTCTCCCTTTAACAAATGGGTTCTATTTTTGAGAATTCTTGAAGTGGATTTTGTGCTTGTGCTGCAAAATTCGAATGCCCAAATTTTGCTTCTAATTGCCCAAAATTGATTGTAAAAATTCATCTATCCCATTCCATTCCATGTTATAATTGTTAAACGTATGCCACAAGAAGGGCATTATTTAAAAAAAGAAAACATAAATAGTTAGATATATTATTTGCGATAGAATGAGCATAACCAAAGCAGTTCATATAGAATGTCCCCTTTGTAAAAAGAATAAAGACATTTCCGTTCCTCAAGAACTCTTTGAAACCAAGAAGTTAGGTCTAATCAAAGTCCAAGTAGAAGAAGGTATTTGCTGCGATCATCAATTTATAGCATTTTTCACCAAAAGTGGATCCAATGCCGGCTATGAAAAATTAGATTTTAAAATAAATTTAGAAAAAACGGTCGCCGCAGAGGAAAAAATCCACTTTCGAGACTTACTGAAACTTTACGGAGATTATGCAGTGCAAAATGTTCTGCATTCTGTTATTATTAATATGCCCATTACGATCCTCCATACAAAATATGAACATAAAAATTTAGCCCCTCTCTACACTCGCTTTTTTGCCCAATTCTTCCCCCAGAAGAATCAAAATCCTATGCTCTTTACCTGGTACTATGATTTAGAGTATAAGAAAAAACCTACCTATGATACATTTGTGATCACAACAGAGGGTTATATAAAAAATACTCCATGGCGTCAAAACGCTAATCCCACAGCGTTTGAGAAGAAATTGATAAAGAAAGCAATGGACATCATCGACGATGATTCTCAAAACCTCGTGATTCAGCAAGAGTTTCAGAATTTGTTCGATCGCTGTGAAGCACTGTTAGAATTGGTAAAAGGGTGGAATAAAATTTCCGATGAAGACGCCTTGGCCGAAGTTCAAAAATACTATCCGGATGTGGATTTTGATCTATTCGATTTGCTCCTCCAAATTCTTCAATATAGATTCAAGGCCGACATTTCGGGCATTAAAATCCAAAAGAAGAGAAAACGCCGGTAGTTCACCAAAAATTGATTTTTTTCCCTCCTTTCTTATCCTTCCCAATCCCATTGAGAGGTTTCAAATATTTTCAAACCTTAATTTTATTTGCGATACCATGAATCTCCTTCCCTTCACAGATTTTCCGACCCAAATTGCTCGATCTATTTCCGTTATTTTTACCGATATCGATGATACCTTAAGTTCCGAAGGGAAAATTCTTCCGGAAGCCTACCATGCACTCTGGAAATTGAAACGTGCGGGTATCCATGTGGTCCCAATTACCGGGAGATGCGCAGGTTGGGTGGATCATATTGCCCGAATGTGGCCAGTCACGGGAGTAATTGGCGAGAATGGTGCGTTTTATGCCTATATGGATAACCCCAGCTCACCTCCAAAGCTCCGAATGGAATATTACGCAGACAGAGGACAGATTCAAGTCAATCGGCGGAAATTGGATCAAATTCGCCAAGAAGTTCTGCAGAAAATTCCAACGGTGGCTGTGGCATCAGATCAACCCTATCGTCTCTTCGATTTGGCAATAGATTTTTGTGAAGATGTTCCCCCACATAGTCGAGAAGAGATTCAACGGATTATCGAGATCTTTCAGAATCATGGAGCTACCACAAAAATCAGTAGCATTCATGTAAATGGATGGTTTGGGGATTTTGACAAATTGAAAATGGCGATTAAATTCGGGAACGAACGATTAACCATGGATCCCACGGATCTCACCACCCATGCGCTCTTTATTGGAGATTCTCCAAACGATCAGCCCATGTTTGATTTCTTCCCCCATTCCGTTGGTGTCGCCAACATCCATGATTTTACCGATGATATCACCGTCTGGCCGCAATATTGCACCTCACAACCGGGAGGCTTGGGATTTGCGGAAATGGTTGAAATTATTCTGGCAAAACGTCAATCCCACAGCGAATAATGGACTTATTTGCCTTAACCGTGAAAATTTTAGGTAAAGGATTATTCTTCAACAAATGGAACCTTCACTCGATAATCGAAGCCTACCGCATATTCGTCCGATTGCAATTTGCCTTTGCTCCCATCAAGGTAAAATCCTTGTGTTTGAGGATTTTGATCCCGTAAAGAAAGAATATTTCTATCGACCATTAGGGGGCGGGATAAATTTCGGAGAATATAGCAAAGACACAATCCGTCGAGAGTTCCAGGAAGAGGTGCAGCTTTCCCTGAATGATTTACAGTATCTCTTTACTTTGGAAAATATTTTTGTGTGTGATGGAATAGCGGGGCATGAAATTGTCCAGGTCTATGATGGAAAACTCCAAGATCCCACGGTTTACCTTCGAGAATTAATTGGGCATGAGGATGACTCTGCACAAACAGCTTTTCGGGCGCTCTGGATTTCGAAAACTGAAATTGATACCAAAAAGAGACCCCTGTATCCCGATGGATTATATAAAAAACTGGTGGAACTGCGAATATTCTGAGGATGTCCATATTACAAATGGTATCCTCGGGGGAATTAGGATTTCTTTTGGATGATTTTTAGCATTTTCAGGCAATTTTTTTGAATTTGACCTTCGATTTTTGAATTAATTTTATCCATGGTGACAGAAATAACGGGTTCGATTATTTGAAATTTCATGCTGGAAAATAATTGTAAAAGGGATTTTTGTGCATTTCCCTTCCCACCGTGGGTAATAAATCCAAAAACGGGGCGCCCTTTAAAAACCGATCTCTCAGAATACATATCATCGAAAAATATTTTTATATAGCCGCTAACATATCCGAAATAATCAGGAGATCCAATGATCAAGCCATTTGCTTTTTGTAATTTGGCAGTATCCATGGTTGTGGCATCCATCATGGAAATTGTAAAATCATTGGGAATGAATTCTCGAAATATGTCAAAGATTCGTTTCGCCAGCATTTTAGTATTATTTCCTTTGCTGTAATATAGTATAACGATATGATATTTTAAGAGAGACATAAGTTTCACCTTGAATTGGTATCGTCGTTACTCCATGGAGTGGGAAAAAAGACGATTTCTCAGCCATTCGGGACCTTGTTCCCTTAAGGCTTCTATTAGAATTAGATTGGGAGGTATTAAAGTGTTTTTTAATTCCACTTCTAAATGCGCAGTCTTACGATATAGGGGGAGGCGATGAATCAAAAGTTTATGGATTTCTTCGGGTAAAGGAAGCGAAGTGAGCGGAGGTCGGGGATTATCTGGCAGCTTTTGTTCGGAGGTTAATCGTGAGACCAAGAGCTTTTCAGGGACATCCAGAAATACAGTAAAGGTGTGGTTTTGTAAGAGTGAACGGTTGACTTCACGAAGAATTATTCCTCCCCCTGTGGCAATTACGGATTGCGTTGAAGATTGGCACACTGATTCCAAGATTCGCGATTCAATATCTCGAAAACTCTCCTCCCCTTGTTGGGCAAAGATCTCCCTAATACTGATTCCCTCCAATCGCTCAATCTCCGCATCCAAGTCTAGAAAATTTATACCCAAGCGTTTAGCTAAAGCAGCACCCAGAGATGTTTTCCCCGAAGCACGGAAACCGATTAACGCTAGATTTGAAGGCATAAAGATTCCTCATTTAATGATATCGCGATATTGCGATAGGAATTATGGTAAATACTGATGTAACTTATCCGCCAAATCGGAAATGGCATTTTCCAAATCCCCGGCATTATCAATCACAATATCCGCTTCGGGAAGTGTTTGTCGATTCCGCGCCCGCTCAATTCGGGCTTGAAACACTGGATCATCAGGATTTTCCCTTCCTCGGGAGAGAATACGTGCTTTTGTCACCGCGAAGGGTACACTCACAAATATTATTTGGGTGTTGGGGATTTTGGCTTTCACTTGGGGGATGATATTCCGGCTGACATTTACCAGCACAAAATCCCCCTTCTCCAACCATTCGAAGATTGAGGCAGGTACGCCATAATCCAGTTCATAAATATGCCACCAAAATGCAAATTTATCCTTGTTCTTCATTTGTTGGAAATTATCAAGAGAGATAGAAACGAAATCTTCCGATTCATGGGATGGTCTGGTGATATAGCGCGTCGGCACATGAATTGAGGGAAAGGAAGGATTGGATGAGTTCCACAGTGTTCTCACACCTGCGATTACCGAATCTTTTCCGCTTCCACTATTACCAACTACTAAAAATAAAACGCCAGAGGTTGAGGATTTGGTCTGGTGTTTTGGCTGCTTAATCATTTTGATGAACCCTGAATTATGTTTTTCATTAGGTATTTGACTTTTTTGTATTCCAATTGGGTTTTTCGTTCAGCTTCCATTTTGGAATAATTTTTGTTCATGAACTGCATAAATTCACCAAACCAGCGGGATTTATCGGAGCGTTGCATCTCTGCAGTAGAATCGCGATATTTTAAAGGAGGGATTCGCGTGAGTTTTGTTCGGGAATGCCGAATACTTTTGAGAAATCTTTTTTGCATCTCAATTTTCACCTCGCTCAAAGCTTCTGGACGGTATTTTTCAAAAGCGGCATATACTTTGAAATCATCGATGGGGAAAAATTCAATTCTTTTTTCACCCGCCACCTTTTTATTCGCTTCATTTCGAACAACATTCAGGCGCACGTTGCAATCTTCTTTTCCCATAGTCTCAATCATTGTAAAAACCCGTCCAAGGGGAATTTTCACCTTTTTCGCTAATTTTGGTCCGATTTCGGATATTAATATCCCCAAATCTTGAGTCTCAGGAAAATTTTTCCGATCACGGATGCGATCAAGATATTCCGCCCGTAAAAGTTCACAGGCGTATTCCTTTTCTGAAAAATTCACATTCTCCCCGCTCAATTCCGCGATAGCCTTTTGAAGTTTCCTATATCGTAACCGAATTCGGCGTATCGCCTCCATTTTATCAAAATTATTCGAAAAATACCCCATTGTTTGGGCAAACCAACGGGATCGATAAGAACGTTCGAATTCGGCATCATCATCTTTGTATTCAAGAGGAGGTAATCTTCCTAACTCTTCTCGATGATAATGTATGTTCCGATCAAACCACGTCTGCATCACCACGTGGATTTCTCGCAGAGAGCCAGGGCGATAATCTCTAAGCGTATTATAGACTTCCCAGTCATCAATTGGGAGGAATTCCACTAATCGGTCATCGGGATGATTCACATCCACAAAATCTGCCGAGAGTTGGAAATTCCAATTTTCGGCCGCCAAACTGTGCAACAAAGCAAAAACCCTTCCTACGGGTACAGCTGTAGCTGTTTCAATAGTTGTGGCAATATCCGAGATTCTAAAGCGGAATTCATTGGGATAGTCGGCGATACGAGTCAATCGGCGCATATACTCTTTCTTAACAATTTCATAGACCAAAGATTTGGTTTCTTGATCCATCTCTCGATTGATCCACTCTTCTTGAAAATAATCTTTTCCTTTGGTAATCCTCCCTTCCTGGATATCCTTTTGGTCTTTAACCTTCTTGGCATAATTGAATGACAAACTTTGGATAAAAACATCGGATTGCTTGGAAGATGAGAGTTTTTTCTTTGTTAATGAACTCTTTTTGCGTGGTTTATTCAGTAAAGTTTGGGCAAAATAATTTTGTAAGTAGGCTTGTGCCCGTTTATCCGCATCTTTCGATTTTTGGTATCTTTGGGTTATTGGCAGAAAATCAAAATATATAACCTTATTGCCTTCATCGTCTTTTTCTTCCCGTAAATGCACATCAATATATTGCTTATTCAAACGGTGGATAAGGGACCAAATCGTTAACGAGGGATAGGAAGTAATTTTCCGAAGTGAAGAAATAATATCCGGTGAAATTATATACATTTCTCCACGTCGGATAAACTCCCGTTTAAGAAATCGGAGGATATTTTCCATCCCTTTGTCTTCTCCCTTGACTGCGGACTTGGACATATGTAAGAACATACTCATTTCTTGCGGTTTAATCCAGTAAATTACGATTGTAAAGCCTAGGAAAATTAGAATAACCCAAGGCAACACCATGTAGTCATATTTAATAATATTCGCTAAGGTACTGCCCACATTGGCAATTCCCGTTGCAATACCCAATCGAGCGGTAGTTTGGGCAATGATTGCCCCTAGAAGAAATATAATCAAACCATCTTTGGTGAAGAAGAGAATCCCCTTCTCGAATTGTTTATGCAAATCCAGTACGATCCAGAGCAGAAAGAAGATGGTGATCAAATATTCAATGAAAAAGGCCGTATTCCCGTGAGATTCACTCCCTAGCATTGTATTAAATCCTTGAAGAAATGTCTCGTCGAGAAATAGATATAGGGAAATATTATATATGGAATAAAGGAACATTACAAAGGCGATTAAACCGAAACTAAAATTATCGTAGGCACCCGCCCTTTTAGTGGCACCTCGCTTACGACTCAAAATCATTTGAGCAATCATCAAAATGAATATAAATAATAATCCGGTGTAAATCATCGGCATGATAAGTCCCATCTCCCTTCTATATATTTCCAAAGCAACATCAGTCTGTTGATGGGCTGGATCCCCAATATTATCCAAAGTGAAAACGACAATAACGAACCTGAACACCCATGAAAGGAAAGTGAGCACACCCAATATAATAAAGGGGGTGATGATAGCAATGAAATATAGGAAAGGTGAATAGCGTTCGGAAATCTTGGCCTCATATTTCGTGGCACCGGTTTGTGCGCCGTTAAAAATCCGAATAGATTGAAATATGAGCCAAAACATTGCCAGGATCAGTAATCCAGAATAGAGATCGACATTCTGTCCAATTAAATATATCGCCAAGTAAAAATTTCCAACCATAAGCCCGGAAATAATTATCAGCTGCTTCAGGACGTAAAGTTTCCCAAAAAACCACTCATGGATTTTATCATTACAATTAATTAAACTTAATTCTATGAAAGTAAATGATACTGCTATCCCAAAAACATAGGGTTGATCAAATGTGAAAAAGGTCAATGCAGTCCATAGGAAAGTGCCCTCAAACAGGTCTGCATTCATTTCAGCGAACAAAGTAAAGGAGAAGATAAGAAAGATTCCCAGTAACAAGATCATTTTTTTACCAAGATAACTCGGCTTGTCTCCGGTGAGTTGTTTATCCGTCCGCCCCAGAAATAATTCACGGAGTCTAATAAAGAAACGACGAATTGGTGTTACAACGCCGGAGTAGAGCTTTTGTTTCAAAGTAGATGTTGGGGGAGGACTTGATGTGGATACATTGCTTTTACTGACGAAAACCGGGTTTTTCTCATTACGTTTAGGCATTGATTATGATCATAGTAACTTTTGTTTGTTTAGTAAAAAAATTCTTCGCAAAATAAAGATTCATTGAAGATGTTGGATTGATAAATATAGGAAGTATTGTATTGATGGATAATTCAAATGGTGCAACTTTGGAGATATTGGACCTTGATTGCTCCCGATGTGGCCGATGTTGCAAGGAATTTGAAGGGCAAATTCACTTTAAATCCTCAGCCCCTTTTCTGAGCCAATCTAGTAAAAATAATTCAGAATCATACCATCCTTGGGTCCGACTTTATTTCAAGATTTTTCTGGACTGGAAACGCGAAATATCCGCATCTTCCGAAGTGTCCCCAGTTAAAAAGCCATCAGACGTTACTGACAATATCCCATCCTCCGTGTTCCATTATTTTATCCCCACGAAACGACAAATATGGCGAGCCCACCCTTCCGAGGCTGCAGAATTTCTTCCTCAGACATCCAGAGAAAGCCCCGATTGCCTATTCTTGGATTACCAAAACGATACCAATACCCCATTTTGCATTATTCATGGACAACATCCAATAATGTGCGACGAATACCCCCGATCCAAGGGTTACGTATGTAAAAATCATCCCGAGCGTAAATATTCCTTGATGTTTTTGGAGTATCAACGGAGCAAAATTGGGTTCGCGATCAATGTTCTTCATCAAATTTACCCCGAACAAATCCAAGATCCCCATTCCTTTGATTTACTCACGTTGTTAATGGATTTTGGAACATTTTCGGTTCTGGCTACGCAAAAATTCTTTCAGGACCAATTCGGGATTTCGAAACAGGAATGGAACTCAATGTTGGAAAACTTAGTCGGGCTCCAATTAATATCACTAAAAAATGATCAAATGAATGGTATTTCGCTAAAGGAAATAGAATACATGGTTGATCGGACCATCAAGGAACGAAATTGGTCATAAATCTTGGAATATTTGGAATTCATTCAACGCAAATTCCAACATCGAGTAAATATTAATGATCAATTGATTGTAATTGCTTTTCTAGGGTAGCCACTTTATCTTCATTGTCGATTTTTTGATAAATTTTTTTGGCTTTTTCAAAATATTTGATGATTTTGGAACTCTTGATTCCCGATGTCTGTGCCTGATCTTGTTCTTGCTTTTTGAGTAAAAATTTACCATAGTCTACTAATATATCGGCTTGGAGAGGTAGTAATTCTTCAGTTTTCGCGCCTTTTCCAGCCTTGAGTAACATTTTCCAAGCTTTATCAAGTTCGGTCTCATTCTGGGAATCAATAAATCCTTGAATGGCGATTCGGTAATATTTTATCTGTTTTTTGAGATCTTTGAGTTTTTGGGCATTGGACAAGATTTTTCTCGCAAATTTTCTAGCCAAAATACCATCTTGTTGAAGCATTGCGATTTTGAGTAATTCTGCTACAATATAATTCTCCCGAATGATTGTTTCTTGATTTTTCAAAGTATTCTGGTTGATTTCCAATGCCAAATTGAAGGAGTCCACTGAATCGGCCAGTGACTTCTCTTGAAAATGGGCATTACCTATCAAGGCATGATTCAAAACACAGTATTCATTCACATAGGGAATGCGATCGGTCATGTTCACAAGTGTTGCCATGTTCATGGCTGATTCGAAATATTTAAGCGACTTCAGGGAGAATTTGATGGTGTTTTTAGCCGATTTTGTGTCTACAGCATTTTGGTATGTGTCCATCCCTGATTGAATGAAGTGGTCATAGCGCTTTTGATTTGTGGTTTTTGGCATAAAAGTTCAGCAAAAGTTTATTTTTTTTTATGGAGTTTTGAGAATAAAATTGGAGTCTTAGAGAGTATTAATGGAGTTTTGGAGAATATTTATGGAGTTTTGGAGAATATTTATGGGTTTTTGATAGTTTCCTTAGGTAGGATTTCATCTAACAGATATTTATTCACTTCAAACTTTGGAATCTTGGTCGAAAGACGCTTCAATTTATTGTCTTTGGCAAATTTTGCGAGAAACCTACCGATTCGATCAATTTTAAAATTCACTCCATATTTCTGCGTTAACACGGTATTAATCTTACGAGATGAAAGAATCAGAGTATCCGAAACTTGACCTTCAAGAAGCAAGCGCATTGACCGAAGAACCCACACTTTCATTTGTTCCGAGTCATTGGCGGGAGGTTCACTGCGACCATTGTTATATCCCATTATAGTTCTCTTTAGGAAGGCATTTTAAAAAAATTGTTGCGTTTCGGGGAGATGATCTGGAAGGTTGATACAAGATTCTCATCACTATCTAAAAAAAAAATTTTATGGATTTTCGAGAAAATAGCGTATTCTGGGACTCATTTCATGATTTTCTGGATGTTGCAAGAAATTTTTTAAAGATCTTTCAAATTTGAGTTTCATCGGCAAAAAACCTAATAGGGTAAGACTCAAAGTCAAAAGCGGTGCAATACAACAATATAAAATGTATAACAAAATATGCTCATGGGGAAATATATTTTGCAGACCTATGATCAACGGGAATGCCCAAGTTATCACTGTAACCAACAACGCCACATTTCTACGTTTTTTGAAATAGTCTAATTCTTTAGTATTTTCTGGTAATTCACTGTAACATAAAGGACAGATTTTTATCGGTCCGCATTTGTTGCAAATTAATTGTTTACATATCTGACATCTTGGTAAATCAGCAGGATTTGTAATCCATCCTTGCATAGATGCGTTGTTCCCACAGGAACATAAATATTCTGTGTAGTGATGTTCTCCAATTTTCATAATAATGCAAACTTAAGGCAGTATTTTTGTATTTTTGAACCCAAACAAAGATTCTCTTTGGGTATTATTATTTGTGTTGAAGGTTATTATAAAGATTTTGTCGATCTTAATTTCGATTTTAAACCATAAAATTGTTGCTGTTTCAAGGATAGGATTTCGTTAGTTCGCTTTCACTTAGTAATTTTTCAGATTTATCGACAACCTTTTGTTAACAAAAACGAAAAGTTTATATTTTATTTCTCTCTTATTTAATTACAAGTTTCTAATCACTCTATCACGAAAAATTTAATCAAACTGAAGAAGTGAATAAATCATGTCTGAAGAAAAAAAAACTCACAAAGAAAAGATCCTCGGTATTGATCTTGGCACCTCGAACTCAGCGGCCAGCGTCATGATCGGTGGTAAACCAGAAATCATTCCTGCCGCAGAAGGTGTCTCTATTGGTGGTAAAGCGTTCCCCAGTTATGTTGCCTTCTTGAAAGACGGCACACGTATCGTAGGTGAACCCGCCAGACGTCAAGCAGTATCAAATCCAGACCGCACTATTAGAAAGATAAAGCGCAAAATGGGCTCGAATGATAAAATCACAATCGAAAACAAGCAATATACTCCTGAGGAAATCAGCTCCATGATCTTGGCAAAAATCAAGAAGGATTCGGAGGATTACATTGGAGAACCCTTGGAAAAGGCAGTTATTACCGTACCCGCATACTTTAACGATGCCCAACGCACCGCAACCAAAGATGCTGGTCGAATTGCCGGACTCGAAGTTGTTCGGATTATCAACGAACCCACCGCAGCATGTATCGCTTATGGTTTAGATAAAAAAGACCATGGCAGCATGAAAGTGGTTGTCCTGGACCTTGGTGGCGGAACTTTCGACGTTACCATCATGGAAATGGGCGAAGGTGTCTTTGAAGTGCTATCCACCTCAGGAGAC
The DNA here is from genome assembly GCA_018238965.1 of Promethearchaeota archaeon. Taxonomy (GTDB): domain Archaea; phylum Asgardarchaeota; class Lokiarchaeia; order Sigyniarchaeales; family Promethearchaeaceae; genus Harpocratesius. The sequence goes on along the minus strand of JABCSI010000007.1, from coordinate 7,127 downwards.
ACTGCTCTTGGTGGAACCGATATGGATGAAATCGTCAAGGATTGGATCGTGCGAGAATTCCGCAAACAAACCGACGTTGACATCACAGGTGATTCCCAAGCCATGATGCGATTGATTGATGCAGCCGAAAAGGCAAAAATCGAACTTTCAACAACTTTCAGCACCCGAATCAACCTTCCATTCATCGCAATGGGTAAGGATGGTCAGCCCCTCAGTCTAGATATGGAATTGAGCCGCGCCAAATTCGAAGAATTAATCGACCCAATCATCAAACGGTTAACAAGACCGATGGAGAAGGCTCTCACCGACTCAAAACTTCGTAAAATTGACATTAAGAAGATAATTATGGTAGGTGGACCATCCAGGATGCCCTCTGTTCAAAAATCCTACGGCGATTTCTTCGGACGCAAGCCGGAAACCGGAATCGATCCTATGGAATGTGTGGCCCAGGGCGCCGCAATTCAGGGCGGAATTCTTAGCGGAGAAGTTGAAGACCTATTGCTCTTAGATGTCACTCCCTTAACCCTTAGCATCGAAACCCTCGGAGGAATTGCAACCGCACTAATTGAACGTAATACTACCATCCCTGTCGAACGCTCCAAGGTCTTTTCCACTGCTGCGGATAATCAACCCAGCGTAGAAATTCATGTGATGCAAGGCGAACGCCCCATGGCAAAGGATAATATTACTTTAGGGAAATTCCACTTGGATGGTATCCCTCCTGCACCACGAGGAACACCCCAAGTGGAGGTGGGCTTTTCCATTGACCAAAATGGGATTGTAAAAGTAAGTGCCAAAGACTTGGGAACTGGAAAAGAACAGTCCATTACCATTACTGGTCAATCCAAGCTCTCGGAAGAGGAAATCCAAACCAAGATCAGGGATGCGGAAAAGCATGCTGAAGAGGATCAGAAAGTCCGTGAGGCCATCGAAGTCCGCAATGAGGCCGATAGCATGGCATTCCAAGCCGAAAAACTGATGAAGGATAATGCCGAAAAACTCGATGACGAACTGAAGAACAATCTTCTGAAAGCCATCGAAGATGTGAAAGACGCCATTAAGGCAGATAACCTCACACGCATCAAGGAAACAAAAGACGCCCTTGAGCAACATTTACATAAGTTCTCTGAAAAAATCTACGCGCAACAGGGAGGACAACCCGGCGGAATGGGAGGAATGGACCCAGCACAAGCAGCTAAATTTGCCCAACAGGCAGCCCAAGGCGGCGCAGGTTTTGGAAATATGGGTGGAGCAACCTACGAACAACCTTCTGAGAAAGGTAAAGATAAAAAGAAGAAGAAAGTTGTAGACGTAGAGTGGGAAGACGAATAAATAGAATCGTCTGCCCACCTCAAATATCCATAATCCAAAAGTTCTTTATCGAACTTCCTTTTTTTTTCTTAGTAAACCTTTCAAAATTAACCCAAAATAACCCTTATCTTCAAATTCACCATAAATTCCATTACATTAACACTTCAAACAACAATTAATTTACCAAAATTACCAACTCACTGAAAATATTAAACCAACATTATACTCATACAAATTTTTAAAACAGCAATTCCAACAATACTAACAATAAAATTAACAGAGAGACCCGTGTCCTATGGCTAATCGAATGAAGAACAAAAGAGATTATTATGAAGTTCTGGGAGTTCAACGTGGAGCAACCCCAGATGAAGTTAAAAAAGCCTTTCGGAAATTAGCCATGAAGTGGCATCCGGATCGAAATAAAGCACCCGAAGCACAAGATAAATTTAAAGAAATTAACGAGGCCTATATGGTACTATCCGATGCCGACAAACGGGAGAAATATGACCGTTTCGGGTTCAACGGACTCGATACGAACGGTATGGATTTTTCAAGTGGATTTTCTTCTTTTTCGGATATTATGGACATGTTCTTTGGCGGCGGAGATATATTTGGCGGTAGAGGCAAGGGTAGATCCTCTGGTCGTCGTCGAAGACGCGTACGCGGAGAAGATGTTGAAATCACCGTTAAACTTACATTCCATGAAATGGTCACAGGTGTGAAGAAAAATCTCAAATACACCCGATACGAACCGTGTAGTCAATGCGAAGGAAAGGGAGGTACAAATGTACAAACGTGCCCGCAATGTAACGGATCAGGACAGGAAACCCGTGTCACTCGGTCAATCTTAGGCATGATGCAACAAGTAGTTTCATGTTCCAAATGCCAAGGTGAAGGAGAAGTTGTGGGAAAACCATGTCCTGTCTGTAAAGGTCGGAAAGCAGTCCCTACAAAGCAGGATCATAGCGTTACTATTCCCGCAGGCGTAGAAGACGGAATGCACTTAAAAATGCAAGGACAGGGGCATTTTCCAGCAGTAGATGCAATCCCTGGTGACTTGTATGTGCTAATACGGGTAAAGTCCGATAAGCGGTTTGTGCGCAAAGGTAATGATGTTTATTCAACAGTTCATTGTTCATTCATCCAAGCAATTAAAGGGTGCGAAATCTCAGTGGATACTGTCAGTGGTAAAACGAAAATAAAGATTGCATCGGGAATTACTCCGGGTACTGAACTACGTCTCCGAGGGAAGGGAATTCCAGTTCTGAATCGGAACCCTCGCCGTGGAGATCACTACGTGCGTGTAGAAATAGCCATTCCGGAATACCGCAGCTTGACAAAGAAACAAAAAAAACTAATTAACGATTACGAATTAACCATTAAAGCCTAAAGATGGAACTCTTAGAACACCTTTGGTTTTATCAATTTTTCTTTTCTTATACTTCTTCTTTCCGCAACGAAAAACGAACGGAAAAAAATAAAATCGGTTATTATTCACTGCTACTGGCTTCGGTTGCAAATTCAATGAATACTTGACCGTTGACAATTTTCTGCAGTTTAATTTGCAAGGTTTGATTGACTTGGTATATTTCATGACGGGTTGCTTCGTCAATCGGTTGTAAAAATTCCCGTTCTACCAAGATTTCCATGTATTTCTGCACGGTGCTATAGTGGATGCCCAGATCCCGGGCAATTCCCGAAATCGAATTGGGAGTTTCTGACAAATAATCCAAAATCGCTTTCACTTTTTCGTTTTGCAGCAGAAATAGATCAACTTCATGATTCATGTAATTCCGATCCTCAAAATACCCGTAGGATCGGCCGTTGAACAGGATTTTTTTGATAAAGTGGAATTTCAGCAACATCCCCAGATGCCATTTGAATTCGTTCGAACCTAAATTGCATTCCCGCCTAATTAAGCGATTATAGGCGCCCGGATTCTGTTGAATAAAGGTTAAAATACGGGCTCTGACGCCATTATTGGCCACATCTTCTCTGGTAAGGGAAGTCCCTTTGATAAAGTATCGCTTAATTGCTAACGAATTAAGGGCAGCATCAACGGATTCCTCACTATGGGGAGGACATAAGACAGTAAAACATTGAGTGAGTAGATCCTGCATGGTGAAATGTTTGTGATTTTTGAGGATACCCTTAATAACTTGATAGGTTTCGTCCTCAATATCAGTCAATTTTTCAATTTTCATAACTCCCACCTCACTTTTGGACCAATCACAATCCCAATCCCAATATTTCTATGCGAATTTTTCTTTAAGAATTTTCCTTCGCGATTATTCGTGGAATATGAAAAAACGCGATTGACACAATTGACATAATTGACAAAAGGGGGCTTCATTATTTTGAACCCTCCTCATTTGTATTGAGAGAATCTTCTTGATCGGTTAAAGACTCAAAAGATTCCCAAGGATCTTCTTCCTCGCCCAATAACTCATCTTCGAGTTGATTGGTATCTGCTTCAGAGGTTCCCCATAACTCTTTTGCAATCTCACTGGGAAGCCGAATGCGGGGATTTGAAAGCCCAGAATTTGAATCCTTGACCCTTCTTACTTTGGGAAGAGTTCGTTTACCACTCTCCATGTACCTGAGAATAAATTTTCGCCTTTCTTGGGGAGATAAAGAAAACATCTCGTGGACAAATTCTTCTTGATCCAATTGATTCATATGATAACGGGTTAAAAGCAGACGTAGCTCCTGTAAATGCACCAATTGTATGGGTTCATTCAAAAATTCCTTTAAATCGGGTTCTGTGATTGTATTTGGATCAAAATTTTTTCCTTCGCGCATGAAATGAACCGACACCCGCGCCAATTTCACGTGATCGAGAGGTTCCAAAACAAGATCTAGGAGATCGGGATCAATGGAATCCCACTTGCTAATTTCTTCTCTTTCTTCTCTTTCTATTTGGAACAGCCGTTGTCGACGATCTGTCGTTAGCATTGCACTGAAAATGATCAAGCTCAGCACTATGGCAGCACTGGCACCAAAAAACAAATATAAGGGGGTAATATTGGAACTCTGGTCTCCGACCTTCACCATAGAAAATTTAAAAAGTGCGAAATTCCCCGCAAAATCCTCCAACTCCAGCTGCATGTTAAGTAAACCATCTTCCAATGAATCCCAAATTTCAGGAGAAATATCTATGATCCAACTACTCCCATTTTTAATTCCCGAAATGTAAATATATTCCTTCATTTCGGCAGATTGGGGTGGTGAACCCGCATTGGTGGGAATATCTAATGAAGAGGAAGTATTCAAAGTGGATGAGAATGATACATCAAGAATCTTTAACCCAACCATCTTTATATCAGTATCATACAAAGTAATCAGCATTTGGGGTCGTTCAGTAACCTCAATGACATTTCCTATATTAGTATTAGTAGATTCCATCTCATAATCACCGATGGTTAACCAGGATCGATCTGGAATTCCACTATCCAAGTGGGGAGATACGGTATCTTTGAGAAAACTTAGCAACTTCCACTCCGTTGGATTTCCGGCGGCGTCATGAATAGAATAAACAAATGATACATTCCCATCAATTATATTCTGCCAGATCCCCTCTTCAGTCAAAAGAGTAATATTTGCTAACCCGTTGTAAAGAGTATTCCCCCCTATCGGGTTAATTTTTGGAACATCCACTGAAATGCTGTATGGATGGATGCGGTTGTTGACCATGATTGATAATACTACATTGTTGGGCACATTATCAGTGATATTAAAATAAAGGATGGGAGGTGCATTAAAAGGATAAAAATCGATTCCTACTGGGATAATAGTGTTGTTAACAGTGAGATTATACCCGACTTGAACCTCGGGTTCACTCCAATCTTTATAAATCAGAGTCTCGTAAGATGAATTATCTAAGTTGATGAAAAATTCAACCGCAATAGGTACACCTTCGGCCGATTGCTCCCATAAATCGGAAAAAATTGCGTTCATTTCTGTGACACTGACACTCTCCAATGGGAAGAAGGGTAACCAACCCGAGCTGAAATTATTGCTATATCCGGTTCCCTCCGATCGGTTGCTAATTTCAAATTGATAGTTGGTTTGTAACACCAATTCCTCGTTTGTAATATTAATTGTCAAAACGGGAAGATTTTGGAAGGATGTGTGTTTTCCCGGCAGGATCAGTTCAAATCCAAAAAGATCTTGGGGAATTGGCGCGGATAACGGCTGGAGATCCCCAATATTCTCTGCTAAATCAGGATTTTCACTCTTCAACGATATTGAGGACGTTTTCTCCATCGAACCAAATAAGGCAGATTCGGTCTGAAATGTTCCTTGGCCAATCCTACTATAATTATGTTTTAAGATTTCCACGCCAGAGGCAAGACCAGCAAACCCAAAAAGAACAAGTAAACTTAAAAATATCTTGGAATTACGCCTATTGAGCCGTTGGAGCATATTGGGATGAATTTTGCGCTGTTTCGGGGTGTTCATGATACTTTTCCACGATGGGAGCATGTGTTTTCAATCTCCCACACAATTACTAGTATTGTTCATTTGATCTTTTTAAATCTACTCCATAAGATCCTTGAAGTTTCCCGCCCATGGCTGAACTTTTCCCATGTCTTCCTTCCCCAGCAAGGAGAGGATGATAGGAACATACCAGACACCCTTTCAAGATTATTCAATTTTTCTACGGAATTCTGTTTTTACTGTTTGCTCTAAAGGGGTTTTGTAATACACATAAAAGCCAAGGCATGCTCCCCCACGGTTCCCCCTCCAATGCCAGAACTGGAATGCCTTCAGCGCTTGCACGAGAAATTTTTTATACGATCCAAGGTTAGATTCATTGTTAGTGAAGATTATTCCATCTTTGATAGAATATTCTGAAATGGACAGATCTTCAATCTCTCATAATATCCAAGCGCCTATAGTCTAATGGTTAGGATTTTGGCTTGCCAAGTCAGAGATCCGGGTCCGATTCCCGGTGGGCGCATTTTTTATTCCTTCTTCTATTTCGGATAACTTAGTCCATACAAATAGTTAGTCAAGTAATATTTTGAAAGATTTCTATAATAGCGCACCCACCGAGTTAAAATATTTTGAAATCATGGAAAAATAGGCGGGTTCGAGTTTCGGAAACTTACCTTGTAAAATTTCAAATTGATCTGAATCCAATCCATAGATTTTCAGACAGACAGCATCAATTTCGGCAAGGTGGTGCCAATATTTTTGAGTCAGGGCGGCTTTTGCTTCGGATTGATGCCCGAGGGTGACCATCTGATCGGCCCACTGGCTGGATGTGGGTTGAAAATCTTTGACGAGAGCTACCAGGTGTTGATGCAGGGGATCAGAGGGATTGTAGAGCGGGAGAGCCAGATTTTCGATGAGGTATTGGTTCAAATTATTATTGGTGCTGAAAATCCGCAGCTGGAATTCCGCCACCAGGGACCCCAAGAGACCGAAAAGATACCACAATCCATCCCCTTCCAAGTGAACAGAATCTTTGGATTCACATTCGCAAATATAATTGAGGGAATTGACGGTGGCGATGCCGGGAGGAATAACTGCGCAAAACATCCGCCGTCGGAGACGAATATTGGAGACATTTCGCCATACAATACGGGTGCGAGACACAATGGGGCGGTAGCTGGCATAATCGACGGTAGAATCGATGAAAAAGCGAGGGCTGGCGACAGAGAAGCCATAATGCACCAAATGTTTTCCTTCCAGCACGGGAATGGCGCTTGGAGACTTGGTCATAACCCCGTTTCGCACATCATCTGTGCGGTTGAGCTCTCGTTTTGCTTGAAGACCCCATCCGATTCTTAATTTTGGAAATTGGTTGA
>JABCSI010000106.1 GCA_018238965.1 Promethearchaeota archaeon | reverse complement strand
TTTTATCAAAATTTTCGATCCTTATTTTACCACAAAAAAAGAAGGATCTGGTTTAGGATTATTTAATTGTCAGACGATAATCCAAGAACATCGAGGTGTGATTGTGGCAGCAAATGAACTCGGTAAAGGAGCTAAATTTGTTATTTTTTTACCAGCGACTTCAGAACAGTGAAAATCAATGGAATTTGTTCCACAAACCGCAAAATAAGAGGGTAAGATTGACAGTGAAATTTCCTTCATATAGTGCGAGGCTTCCTAAAAATTGGGCACTGCTAATAAACCATTAATTCACCAGACTGGGTGTTTTTTATTTCTTTTATGCTATTCTTCACCTAACCATGGCCTTTACCCAAAGCGTGAAACATACCACAAAAACTTCCCCAGATACTGATATCAACCCGATCCGGCTCGACAAATTTCCAGGTATCGGACAAAAATCTAAAAAAAAGTTATTGGAGTACTATACTACAGAGGAACGGGCCTTAAATGCCTTACAACAAGGTTTGGTTGGATGTGCCCCAGGATTCACGTTTAAACAAGCATTACGCTTCTCTCAAACGTATTTTGAAATGACGGAAGGAATATCTATTTCAGATGTCATTCGTACCTCAGATATGATGGATATATATGCCCAGATTCAAAATATTATAATGCAATATACCAAAACCGAATATTCGAAACAAAAATTGCAATTTTATGGACCACTCCCATCCTCAAAAATCCCCCTCATCCTGGAGCGACAGTCTTACTTTCAGCGCGCTTTGAATTTCTATAACAAATATGAAAAATTATTGGAAAGTCATAGATTTGTTTCGTTATTGAAAAATCTAAATGCCTTTCACCCATTGGATGCATTTCCAAAAATTAGATCACGAATTTATGTTACAGATTCCGCAAAAGTACTCTCTGACTTGCATACATATGAGTTTAGCCAATCCATGGCCATTGAGCAAATCAAATTGGAAAAGGATCAGGAAACCTATCGATTATTTCAGCATTATGCCAAAAATTTTGATGTTGTGTTGTATATAGGCACCATGACTAACAAAATTCCCGATTTTCCCAATCTCCTTTCGATTTCTCCGAAAGATATTTCTGCAGAGACAATCATTCCGGAACAAATCATTAAATTATTTGGATATAACAAGGAACTCATTCAAAATTTAATTAAAATTGTCGTTGCCATCAAGAATACCAAGGAAAAGGATCTTATCCATAATTTCCTTCCGATCATTGATCTTCAAAAACTAAAAAAAATAAAGGAAAATGCTTCAATTTTAGACAATTCCGGTAATATTCGCGATGGGATCGATCTCGATCTAGATTGTTATCAACAGGATCATTCACAGTTTACATCCATAATCTCGGAGATCGAAGGGCAAATTAATCAAGATATTCAAAAGGAAATTGGCGATCGATCCATTGAAATCCAAGGAAAACAGATCTTGAATTTATTTCGCACCGACATGACAACCGAATCCATGCGAAGTTATATACCGGCCGAAGTAGATGAATTGATTAACGAAATAATACAGAAATACTTGGAAAAACTCCGGAAGGATCTCCATTTACCCTCATCCATGGAGGATACACTTGCTAAATTAATTCCTGAAATAATAGAATATCCATTTCAGCTGGCCGATGAAGGTGTGGATATTTTAGCAAAGACAGTATCGGCCCGATATGCCACACATAAATACACCATGATGGTGAAAATCGCGAGTGATTTATCCCAAACATATCAATATCTCCTTGAACTACATCAAACTCTCTTGGAATTCGAATTTTTTTATGCAGTTGGACATTTTGCCTTTGATTTTCAACTTCAAATACCTCATTTATCCCCTACAGGGAGAGGATTTAATGGAACCGCAATTCACAATCTTTTTCTACAAAATTCCAGCTTAAAATCACCCACTTTAGGTGAATCTTCAGCTACACAAAGCGAAACATCAGTACCTATAAGATATTCCCTTGGCACCGTTCAAAAACCAGTTTCTTCAGGTTTGTTTACACACACGCAAACACAAACTCAAACCCAGTCTCAAATCCGTTTGGCTTTGCTGACCGGAAGCAACTCGGGTGGAAAAACCATGTGTTTGTTAACCAGCGCCCAGTGCATTTTGCTTGCCCAAATGGGCTTTCCCACCTCGGGTGACTTCTATTTTTATCCTTTTGATGAACTTTATTACTTTAAAAAATCCAGTGGTCAAATATCTGCAGGTGCCTTCGAAACTACGCTTCTTCAATTTGTGGAAATGGCACAATCCGATGCAAATAAAATCATTTTAGCCGATGAATTGGAAGCTATCACCGAACCAAATGCGGCTGCTAAAGTCTTGGCAGGGATATTTTCTTTAATTCTTCAAAATCCAAATAACTATGGAATATTTGTTACGCATTTAGTAGAAATGATGATGCTTGAAATTGATTCCACCATTAAAAAATTGGTTCGAATTGACGGGATTGAGGCCAAGGGGCTTGATGAAAACCTAAATTTGATTGTGGATCGGAACCCAAATTATAATTATATTGCCAACTCGACCCCAGAACTAATTATTAAGCGTCTTGCACAATCTGGAAGCACAAACCAACAAATTTTCTTCACACAAATTCTGAGAAAATTTGAAAAAATTTGAAAAAAGAGAGATTATTTTCTTAATTATCCACGCCAGTTTTTCTTTTCTATCTCTAAGAATTTTTGTTTTTCAGATTCATCCATTATTGTTAAACGCAGTTTCACCTTAGCGTCAAAATCTACCAAAGGTTGAGTTGACGACTCAATAAGCATTTTTTTCACATTTTCAACGATAGGGGCAAACGGCATTGCCATAACCATATGAATTTCGCCATCTTGAATTTCCACATTTTTAATAATGCCTAAATCCAGCAAAGACGCATTAATCATTGGATGCATGACTGTTTCTAAGATTTTCATTACATTTTCCTGAGAAAGATCCATAAAAATATGAATACTTATTCAAAAAAAAATATTGCGGTACTGGAATTTGGGTACTTAGGGCATGAGAAATCCCCCTAACATTATTCATTTTTTTTGGATATTATGGCCATTACAGAAATAACGAAATTTTAAGGTTATGAACAACTAGACTAAATGAAGAATCTTATGTCCTCCAATGAAACAAAACCAGTGACGAAAAGATATCAATGTCCCATTTGCAAACAAATGCATGATGTCTCGTTTCCTTCCAATTTTGCGGAAAATCGTAATAAATATCCTTTTACTTTTGTCTACATGCATAAATATGTTAACGCAACCAACGTTGAAGATAAAGATAAAGACATCCTAACGACGCTCTATCTCGACGCCCAGCTCAACATTCGAGGTGTCGAAGCACTATTGGCAGAAGATGATACCAATATCGTTTCGAAGGAAATATCCAAGGAAATGATTGCAAAATTGACAAAAGTAATCCTAGAAATGCAGAAGGAAATGGATGTGCTCCAGAAAGAGTGTTGCGAATTTAAGGAAAAATACGAAAAACTTCACAAATGAATTTTAAAATCGGATAATACTCAAAGAATGAAAAAATGAAGATATAAATCTTCAAACATTAATTTTTTAAGTGCCGTTAACCTAAGCCAGCAATACTTTTTCAATTTGTTCTAAGGCCCAATCAATTTCTTCCTTCTCAATAATTAAAGGAGGCGCAAAGCGGATAGTTGTAAGATGGGTATCTTTTGCTAAAATGCCATGCTCCTTGAAATGTTCCACAAATTGGCGAGCATTACCATCAAATTCAACAGCAATTAACAATCCACGACCGCGTACTTCCTTAATAGGAACTTTGGTGGGTTTTGCAGCAATCTTTCGCAATCCTTCCATAAAATAGGCACCTAATTCCGTGGCGCGTTCGGCTAATTTCTCATCAATCAAAATATCTAAAGCCTTTGATGCGATGGCGCAGGCAAGCGAATTTCCTCCGAAGGTGCTCCCATGAGTACCTGGTTTGATGACATCAGGACCCACAATATCACGAGTGGTCACAATACCCGAAACGGGATAAATACCTCCACCAAGGGCTTTCCCCAAAAGAAACATATCAGGTTTCACTTCTTCATGATCGAGTGCAAATAATTTCCCAGATCTGCACAATCCGGATTGAATTTCATCGGCAATCATTAACACATTATATTTGGAACAGATTTCACGGACTTTGGTATAATATCCTGCGGGGGGAATTTTAACGCCAGCTTCTCCTTGGATTGGTTCAAACATAAATGCCGCTACATTCTCAGGTCCGAGGGACAATATGGTATCTTCCAATTCTTGGGCATCACCATAGCCAATAATCTCAAACCCAGGAGTATAGGGCCCAAAATTCCCAAAGTAATTGCCATGTTGGATATCTGTGCTGAAGCCGACAATTGTAATGGTTCTTCCATGGAAATTATCCCGACACACAATAATTTTAGCTTGGTCCTTCGGAATGTTCTTTTTTATATAACCCCATGCACGGGCAACCTTTAAGCCGGTTTCAACTGCTTCAGCTCCTGTGTTCATGGGTAAAGCCATAGTTCCCGAATTTTTAGGATCATTCACATGGGGTCCCACAATTCCACAGAGCTTTTTGAGATACGGCCCCATTTGATCATTACAGAATGCACGGGAGGTAACAGCAACTTTCTTCACTTGTTCTTCCATAGCCTTAATAATTTCAGGGTGACAATGACCCATATTTTGGCTGGAATAGGCGGATAGGCAATCAAGATATTTTCGACCCTCGGGATCCCACACCCAGCAACCTTCTGCACGGGAAATTACCACTTCTAGGGGATGGTAATTGTGGGCACCATACTCATGGTCCATTTTAATATATTCTTCAGAATTTGGCATTTATAGTCTCTTCCTTTTACGATGAATTTTTTTGGTTATTTTTAGTAAATTTGTGGTATAATAAAAAAAAATTAGACTAACTGTTGTTCTATAGCGTAAAGTTGGTCCCTGCATTTCCCTGCAAGGCATCCTGTATGTTGTTTATAGAGGTGATTATCGCTTTTTCTCCCCCGTCTTCCAGAAAATTAATACATGCTTGGATTTTGGGACCCATACTTCCGGGAGGAAATTGCCCTTCCTTCAAGTATTTTTTCGCATCCGCCACAGAGAGAGTATCGAAACGAATCTCATCGGGTTTTCCGAAATTTAGTGCAACTCGATCCTCGTCGGTAGCAATAAGTAAGATATCGGCCCCGATTTGGGTACCCAATTTAGCAGTTGCTAAATCTTTATCAATCACCGCTTCAACACCATGAATTAGTTTATCTTCCTTGTATACCGGAATCCCACCGCCTCCACATGCAATTACAATAAAATTATTCTCTAGAAGGTGTTTAATCTCCCGATATTGATAGATTTTGTGAGGTTTTGGGGAAGGTACAACACGACGCCACCCCTTGGAAGTTTTCACAAATCCTGGCTGTGGTTCCTCGTACGCAGGCCCAATGGGCTTGGTCGGATTTTGAAAGGCGGGATCATCCCGTGATACTGCTGTATATGATAAAACAGTAATAAAGAGCTTTTCTTTATCTAAATCCAACCGCATAAGTTCCTCATCCAGGGTAGATTCAATCATAAATCCAATCTGGCCCTGGGTCTGTGCTCCGATGATAGAAAGGGGCATCTTAGGTACTTCATCACAGGATTCTTGCTGTAGTAGTAAATTTCCCGATTGTGGACCGTTTCCGTGGGTAATCACAATTTGGTAATCCCGGGAAAGTTCGGCAATTTGGCGAATGGGCATTCTTATATTCGAAAACTGCTCTTCTGCGGTTCCCCGTTGACCCTTGCGAATCAAGGCGTTTCCACCCAAAGCTACAATGAATTTTTTCATTTTAATCATCCGTTAAATCCGTTAAAAGGGTAAAGTTAAAGATTAATCAATCTAATCTGACTAATCCTCTAATCCATCATCCCTAACACGAAGAGAATGATGGCTTTTTGCACATGCAATCGATTTTCGGCTTGATCGAACACAATGGATTGTGGGCCATCAATAACCTCGGCGGATTCTTCATATCCACGTTTGGCCGGAAGGCAGTTCATGAAAATGGCATCGGACTTTGCGGCTTTCATAACATCCATATTAATTTGAAAGGGCATTAAGGCCTTTACTCGTTTTTCTTCCTCTTCCTTCGGGATTCCATAGGACATCCACGAATCGGCATAAAGGATATCGGAATCCTTGGCGCCCTCCATCACATCATGCACCACACGAATTACTGCTCCGGTTGTTTTAGAAATCTCGGCGCATTCATCGATAACTTCTTGCGCAGGTGCATATATTGGGTCAGAAGGACACACTACATCCATCTTCATCCCGAAAATGGCTGCCATCCTCATCAAATCATAGGTCACGTTATTTTCGCAATCTCCATAAAAGGAGAGTTTTAGGCCATCGAAAGTTCCCTTCTTCTCCTTAATGGTTTGAAAATCACAGAGAATTTGGCAAGGATGGGCAAAATCATCCAACATATTAATTACAGGCACATCGGAGTTTTCTACCATTTTCCTAATTTCTTCACGTTTAAACACACGGGCTGATATAATATCCACATAGCGGGAGGCACATTTGGTTGTATCTTCAATGGTTTCTTTTACACCTAGGGGAGAATCTTTGATCGAATAAAATATCGCATGGCCCCCCAATTGATTCATTCCCGTCTCAAAGGAAACTCGAGTGCGCAGAGAGGGTTTTGCAAAGAACATTAGCAAGGTGCGATGTTGTAATTTTGAGGTGTATTTGGAATTCCACTTATCGGCTTTCATTTGAATGGAATAATCAATGATTGCTTCACATTCTTCTCGGGTAAAATCCGAGACTTTGGTTAGATGTCGTAAGTGCATTTGATTCACCGGGTTAAATATTGACAATGGAAATTGAAATTGAAATTGGATCTAAATCTAGAATAGATCCGGAAAAAAACCTGTAATGAAAAATCTTACAGGAAAGTAGAGAGTGGAGCAGTAGTGAGATTATTTAACAGATTTCGTGATGAATTCATCCAATAAAGATTCAATGGAAGGAGTTCCGAGCGATTCAATATCATAATCAATACGCACGATGGGTTTGTTGCATTTGATTAATCTACGTAAATCAATAGGACTTCCGTCAATCACTAAATCTGCGGGAATCGCATTAATGGTATCTTCCAAATCCTTGATTTGTTGATCATCATAGCCCATAGCAGGAACAATGTCTTGCAATTGGGTAAATTTCTCGAAGATGCTTTTCTGGGAGCCGTGTAAATAGGGTTTTGGATCTTGGATTTCACAATTATGCTCTTTGGCTGCAATATATCCTGCACCAATGGCCATATGTCCGTGGGTTAAAGTTGGACCATCCTCGACCACAACCACTTTCTTACCGCGAATCTCTTCTGATTTTCCTTCTTCTACGGTGACTAAAGAGTTAGTGCGGATAACTGGGACTGTTGGATTCAATTCTTTCATATTATCCTCAACAATTTTGACATCTTCGGGTTTGGCGGAGTTCAATTTGTTCAACACAAAGGCTTCACATACCCGGGCATTAACTTCCCCAGGATAGAATTTCATTTCGTGGCCGGGTCGAAGGGGATCAACCACAGTAAACATTAAATCGGGCACATAAAAGGAAATTTCGTTATTACCACCATCGAATACGATGATATCGGCTTCTTTTTCGGCCTCTTCGAGGATTTTTCCATAATCCACACCGGAATAAATGACCAAACCTTGTTCAATATAGGGTTCGTATTCTTCACGTTCTTCCACGGTGCACTTGTATTTGTCAAGGTCTTCATAGGTGGCAAAGCGCATACAATTTTGTTCAATTAAATCGCCATAGGGCATAGGTTCTCGCACAGCAACAACTTTGTATCCCTTGGATACCAAATAACGATAGACGGCACGGGAAACTTGGGACTTTCCACACCCGGTTCGCACGGCGGTGATGGCCACAACCGGCTTATTTGATTTAATTTGGGTAAAGCGGGGGCTCAATAGTCGAAAATTAGCACCTGCGGCAAGGGCACGGGATCCTTTGTGCATCACATCGATGTGGGCAACATCGGAGTAGGCAAAGACCACTTCATCAATCTTGTGTTCTTTCACGAACGGAACAAGTTGGGCTTCAGGAATCATGGGCACGCCGTTTGGATAGAGTTTGCCTGCGAGTTCGGCAGGGTATTTACGTTCTTCGGCTTCAAGGGTTCCGACGTTTTGTTCGCCAGCAATGGTGAAGGCACGAACGTCATATTCTTCATTATCTCGGAATACGGTATTAAACGCGTGGAAATCAAATCCGAGAGCTCCAATAATAACAACAGTTTTTCGAGTCATGTTAATCATCTATTTTTTTATATTTCTATTATTCCATTATTCAATTATTCAATTTTTCTATTATCCTATTTTTCCTATAGATTCTAGATTTTCCCGATCAAATCTCGCATTTAGAATTTTCTAGGATTTCACTCCCAAGAAAATTGCGCTTCAGTTATGATCTAGGAATTGATTTGGGTTGATGTTTGAGTAAAAATGACTCCGCTTGAAATCCGAACACCCTACATTTGGGCTCGAATCAATGGAGGAAATCTATGAACCAGCATTGACGGAAGGGTAATTTGAATCCAAAAGACCCCGCAGGCAAAATAACTTCGTTCACACTTCTGATTTATGATTACTACTTAATTGCATTTGCCCATCTATTTAAAATTTCTGCTCTCCCCCCCAAAAATTGACCACTTTTCTTATTACTAGGGAAAGGGATGAATTGCGCCTATATTTTATCCAATGTGAATACCTCGCCCTATATTCATGATCTGCACGAGAACAAAAATTAGGTGTCTGGCAGCAATGAGAAATCATCCTTTATTCTTTTAATAGATTTCATCACAGTAAATTTCTTGATTTCTGTATGTTTTTAAGTTACTTTTTCGTGATTTAAACTATATAAAGAAGGATTGAGGATACTATCAATCTTGGTCAATAAATTCTCTAAGAAGGATTGAGAATACTATCAATCTTGGTCAATAACTCTTCCATTGTGAAAGGTTTCTGTAAGAAGTTAAATTTCTCGTCACAGAATTCAGTTTCATTCAAATAGTTTTTCGCATAACCAGAGATAAATAAGACACCAATGTTGGGAAAATCCCTTGAAATCTGTTTTACAAGATCTTTACCATTCATCTTTGGCATGATCACATCGGAAATGAGTAAATCGATATCATTGCCATACTGAGATGTGATTTGGAGAGCTTCTATTCCATTAGAAGCTTCAAACATTTGATATCCTACTTTTGAGATGCCTTGATTAATTAATTTCTTTACACTGGGATCATCTTCTACGATAAGGATTTTTCCTTGCTTTTTTCCCCCATGGGTAATTACTTCTTCAAGTTGGGAGTGAAATTTCCTTGGTATTTCTACCACCATATGATGACGTAGGGGGAAATAGATTTTGAAAGTAGTTCCTTCACCAATCTCACTATAGACATCAATATACCCTTGATTTTGATTCACAATACCAAAAACAGTGGATAACCCCAACCCTGTTCCTTTTTCAACGTCCTTCGTAGTAAAATAAGGTTCAAACAAGTGATATTTTGTTTCTTTGGACATCCCCATACCATTATCGGAAACAGACAGAAGAATGTAGTCTCCAACAGGAATTGCTAGAGTAAATGAATCCTTTTCTTGATCAGTGACAAACCGAAGGGAAGTTTCAATAATAATTTTTCCATTTTCAGTTATAGCATCTCGCGCATTAGCCACAAGATTTATAATCACAGTCTCAATTTGAACCGGATCTGCAAACATCAACATTTCATGATCGGGGTCAATATACATTACGAGATCCACATCTTCTCGAATTAAGCGCATGAGCAAAGACTTCATTGATAAAAGATGCCGATTCAAATCTAACACCCTGGGTTGGATCACTTGTTTGCGACTGAATGTAAGTAATTGCTTAGCCAAGTTTGCAGCCCGATTTTCCGCCTTTTGGATTTCTTGTAGATTTTCCTTTAATAAGGCAGGTTGGTCTAATTCTAATAGAGCCAATTCGGCAAATCCTTGAATTGCCGTCAGAATATTATTAAAATCATGTGCAATGCCTCCTGCTAACCGTCCCAATGCCTCCATTTTAGCGGCCTGTCTGAGTTTATTCTCTGTTTCATCCTTATCCCGAATTGCCTTCTGCAAAGAAAAATTTCGCTTTTCAAGTGATTTTTCATAAGAAATCACTACCACAACAAAGAAGAACCATAAAGAAAAAATTAACAAGGAATTAAGATTAAAAATAAGGTTTTGATGCGGAATGACATAGATTTCCCAAGTGCGCCCCAAAACTTCAAAAGTTGAGGCAGAAATTCCATTTACCTCAGTTTCATTATCGACGCTATCAGTAAAAATCAATGTTTCATTATCCCATATTTGAACATCATAATCATCTAACAGTGGTTGATCTTGTAGATAGTTTTCTACAAATACTGTGGAAATGAAAACCATATTCAAAAATCCAACGATATTGTCATTGAAAATCAGTGGGCAATAGATTACATAGCCCATTTTATTTATTTGAAGCATTTTTGGATTAGAAATGGTCATGATTCTTGTTGTGTTCGCAAGGTCAAATGCAGTATTAAAACTCCCATCTTGATTAGTACAAATAGATTTCCCAATCATTGAATCATTCGTGTTCTGGGGATACCGAAAAATAATTACACCTGATGTATTGATGAAGGAAATAGCTGTGATTCCTGGGATTTCTTCAAATATATTGGAAATTTTTAGATAAAATCTATTTTCATCTGTAATTTGCTCTGGATCGTCCGTTGCGATCAATCCATTCTGTATAATATCTAAGAATAATATTCGATCTCGAAACTCATTTTCAAAAGCGATGGCGGCTTGATCCGCAAGAAGTTGATTCCTCTGAGTTTCATAGGTATTTTTTTGGAAAAGTACGGTTAAGAGAAAACCTCCCGATATAAGGATAATAATTATGATAGATAAGTATGATCGTCTCATATCTGATTTACTTTTGGAAGGCGATTCCATGTTTTGAATACCTATAACAAATCAGTATCAAGGAACCTAAAGGTCTTCTGATCCAAAATAACTTAACAAAAAAAATTGCTTTCCCCCAAAAAATTGACCACTTTTCTTATTACTAGGGAAAGGGATGAATTGCGCCTATACTTTTTCCAATGTGAATACCTCGCCCTATATTCATGATCTGCACGAGAACAAAAATTTGGTGTCTGGCAACAATGGGAGATAATTCTTTATTCTTTAAACATATTTCAACACAGTAAATTTCTTGAAATCTGGATGTTAAATCTTGTGTTTATTCATGGTATAGTAATGGTCTAGATTCGAAATAATTATTCTTTTAGTTTTTTGTAAAAATTTTTCAGCCATTTCAGCGGATATTTCAGCGTGATTCTTTGCATCATTTTTTTTCTCATAAATTCTACCAACATCGTGAAGTAAGGCAGCTATTTTAATTATCAATAAATTCGCATTTAAAGCAGTCCCTATTTGCACACTTAAATTAAGAACTCGCTCAATGTGTTTAAAGCCATGGAGATCGTCTTTGTCAGAATTATTGTATGCGAATGTTCTTACAGCTGAAAGCATTTCTTCGTCATTCATAATATTCATTATTAATATAAAAGGAAAAAATTGATTTAATTAAGAAATAAGTTTGCTATAATAAAAATAGTAATATAGTTATAAAAAGTAAGAGTTGGATAACATTATAGATTAGACTTCTTCTCCACGCCTTCTGGCTTCAATTTCTTTCAAATCCTTTCTTAAAACTTTACCAACGAGGGTTTCGGGAAGTTCTTTTCGAAATTCTATAAATTTAGGAACTTTATAAGGAGCGACAGTTTGTCTACAGAATTCCTTTATTTCAGCTTCCATTTCTTCGCTTTCTTTATATCCATCCTT
>JABCSI010000105.1 GCA_018238965.1 Promethearchaeota archaeon | reverse complement strand
GTTCCATAGCCTAAACCCTGTCCCTTACCTACTCCTTCAGAAACAAGTGAGAAAACATACGTTCTTTTTTCGAGAGTTTTCTTTTTCTTTCCTTTTACTACAATCTTAACACAACCTTTTGCTTCACCAAAATCCATTTCTTTGAGAATTTTATCGCGTTGGTTGATTAGGTATGCGGTAGCAAAATCATGAGGAATTACTTCTTGACCATTTAAAAGTTTAATTGGTTCTCTTGAACTAAGTCCACAAGAATGAATTGCCCGAGTGAGCTCATAATATTTTTCAGGTAAAACTGATCCTTTATTTGTAACCTTTAGTAGACCTTTCTCTTTAATGAACATCGGTAAAGTAATCGGTTCTGGATGGGGATATGGATAAACACGATATTTTCCAGGTAAATTAATAAAATCGATATCTTCTTCGTGTGCATCACTTTCAGAGGGTTTTATTAGCACAGCTTTACCATCAAGAAACATTGGAATATCATTTGATAAGCAATAAAATCGGTGACCTATGACTCCAGCACCCTCACTTACTTCACCACCATGAATATGAAACATTTCTATTGACTCACACTCATCAAGCAATTCATTTGCAGCATAACCTGCTAATAAATTTGTTACTCCAGGGCTGGATCCCATACCAATTAATGCAATAACTCCTGCTTTTTTCGCCAAATCATCTAATTCTAATGCATCATATGTTGCTCCAGTATCATCACAAACATCAACATAATTAATTCCCACCTCGATGATGGTGGATAAGATGATTTTTTCGTATTTATAATAGGGCCCTGTGCAGTTGACAACCACATCGGCACCCTTGACTGCATTTTTTATGCTTTCTTTATCCATGGCGTCAAATTGAACAGCTGATACTTTTTCATTCAATCCCTTGGCCATTTTCTCGGCAGCCAGAATATTGATATCCGCAATTACTATTTCCTCAAAATCTTCGGTGGTAGAGAGGAATTTAGACACAACACCGCCAACAACACCTACTCCACCCAATATTACAACTTTTTTTCCCATATTACTAAGCTCGTGAAAAAAGGTTATAAATCTATCTATCTACCATTCTGTTGATAGGTACAATTATTTTACTACATATTTTTAATCAATTTTTTGATCGAAGCAATTTGGTCCCAATGGGATAGGTCTGAATTCTATTTTTTGGCAATGAGTATCCCCGATTTTCCCGTAATTGGAAATTCTCCTTCATCATTAATAATTTGTAACAATTTTTCGCGAATACCCCCATGATAGGATGCATATTCTGGGAAATACTTCACGGGAAACATACTCTGAATGTATTTCATAAAGATGTCTATCTTGGATTCATCGACAATAACCTGATTCTCATAATACTCGACGGTTACTTCGGGGAAAATTTCCTGCAAACGTGATAGACCAGATTGTATGTGAAAATTACTGAATTTTTTATTTTTTTGGATGATATCCAACTGAAACAGCTGAAGAATTCGATATAGTTCCTGTAAATGATCCTTGGCAATCGTAGAAGCATAAAAATACCCTCCCGGCTTCAGTACCCGAAATATTTCGGAGAGGGCTTTATCCAAGTCAGGAACATGATATAGCATATGGCATGTCAATATGTGATCGAAATGGTTATCGGGAAACGGAATTTGCTGTACATCCATCTGCTGAAAGGAAATCCGGCGGTTTTGTCCTTGAAGCTTCGACCTCTTCATTTTATCAACCATCATCTGGGAAACATCCGAGAGAATGATTTCCAAATTAGGAAGTATATGGGGAAGATTCTCCTGCCACAATTTCCCTGTTCCCGACCCCAATTCTAAAACTCGCTGATTTTCCTGAAATTTAAATTTGGAATAGATCCAGAGACTCATGGAGATAGGATTGGTGCCATACTTCCACAAATTGATGCGATTCTCCAAGTTGTTTGGGTCGTTGTATTGATCTTTTGAATACTCTTGGATTTCATCGTGATTTTGCATACTAAACAAACTAAAGGAACAGTTGGTCAAAAAACTTACAGAAAGTAAGCCCACAATATTGGCACTGCCTTTCAAAAATAGCAGTAAAAAATAAGTCATATGATCATAAAGTATATATGACCAAATTGGACACATTTAAATACTAGAAATTCCTTATAATATTTAGTGATTAACATGAATAAACCTAACCACAACCATGATCGCATGTATCGAGAAAACGAACGAATGCATCCAATGATGCGCAATCGTCCCTTTATACGCAAACAGCTATTACATCGGAACACATTCAAGGAGATGCAAACTCTCATCTTGTTAACCAAGATTAAGAATGAAACCAAGGGAATCTCGGGATATCAATTGCAAGAACATTTTGATTTGCCCCGTGGAACCCTATTGAGAATGTTAAGCGGTTTAGAACAGAAAAAGAGCCTTGAAACACGCGAAGAAGTAATTAACGGCCGAGCGAACAAATTCTATACCATCACGAAGGATGGAGAAGAGTTCCTCGAAGAATTGAAAATGAAATGGGCCGATCGCAATGCAGAAATTGATGAACTCGCCCCATTTGAAAACTACGGTATGCGACATTTCCAACGTGAGGATCATCGCCGAAGACGAATGCATCCTCCCCGCAATGGTCGATCTAATGGCAAACCTCATCCCCGAATCGGTCATTTCCCCGGACCTCCTGGAGGTCCCTCTGGAGGCTCACCTCCTCCCCCCCATCGTCCCGGAATGCATTTGGCCCGGGATGACATTTTAGAAATCCTTATTAACCGCATTGATACGTTTAAATCCAAGGGAGAGGCCATAGATTTTCTTAAAGGGCATCGAAGTCGTCTCAACGGAAGCATCAATCGCCTGGAAAGTCGAGTTCAGGAAGCTCAAAAAGCCCGACAAGAAATTAACGAATTGGTGGACACGATTGAAAAATTGGATGAATTTTCGGTAGAAAATCTGAATAAACTATTCACAGATCCTCCAACGGAATAATTTTATAATTTTTATGGCTTGAAACAGTCATATTTTTTTTTTGTGTTTTTTATCTTGGTTATTAAAAATCAAGCACGATTGAGAAAATTGAAAGTGATATTAGAATATGAAAAATAGAAATCTCGCTTGTGCTCTTCAATGGATAGTGAAAAAAAGGTCATAGAAAAATCACTTGCGTGATAGATCGATAACTGCTAACTCTAACCAGTGTCTTACATTATGCTTGTTTGAGATATTTCATTAAGCTTTCTTTAATCAAACATTCATTTTCCCAGAACTTGCATTTTTCCTTCATGCACATATTGGAATTGGTGAAAGGACACAGAGCTTTCGACAGATCGGGTTTAGCCATACATAAATTTTGACTAGAGATAATATAAAAGTTTTCGTAATTCCAATTGAAAGGAGGGATCCCATGAAAACAAATGTCCTTTCGGGATCGTTTGATAGCGGGAAAGATTGATGAGAGATCAAAACAATTAAAAATGATTCCTTGGGAAATATTAGGTATGAGTGAGGAATATTCAATCGCAATAGCGATACTTAAAACGTGATCATTTCTGATCATGTCTTCCTCCGTATCGCGGGAGCGCCACCGTCCCCTATGGGGACGGCAGATGTGAAATAGAAATTACAGAGAGGGTGGGGCGAAGAGCAAGATTGCGAGCGGCATTCAAGTCAGCGTCTATTTGGTGCCCTTTTTTACAAGAAAAAACTTTCCTTTGGCGGTTTCCCAAAGCGGGTAAACACATTGCTCGGAGATTGCCAACCTTTTGCTCCTTAGTAAAGCAGGTGTTCAAGTTTGCGGAATGACGGGCGCAAATGCGGGAAGAATATCGCGCATTGACCCGCTCTACCCGAATTCCCGATCGATATGCACCACAGATCAGCTGGTGGATTATACGACTGTGGAACCACCGTACTTGGTGGTGAGCTAGCCACCCTCCGACCTCCCGCTTCGGACTTTGTTGTGACCATGTGAGGTCCTCCACCTTAATTGCGGACACACTGTAAACCTCGGCCACCTCCAGGATTGTATGGGCAATCATATGAACCATGTGAGTATGCAAGTTCTGGATTTTGCACCATAGATATTTTTCATCCCGCCCGAGGAGGTAAGCATACCGACTCTTTGGGTGGTCATTTTCGGCGCGACTCTTCAAGTCTTGAGTTTTCTTCAACTGTTTTTGAAGTTGTTCAAGCTTTCTGTGGATATTCTGAGATGCACCATGCTGTACTTCTACGAACTTCCGTAATGTTTTGTCAAAAGTGCGGTTAAATACAGTTCTTTGTCCCAAGAAATGTCTTCCGATTTCCACTTGCCCCTCTTCTTGATGATGCATCACCGATACCACCGCATAATGCTTGAGCCCAAGATCAAGTCCCATCACCGTTTCCGGTGTTGCAGTGGCATCTTTTTGCCGTTTCGTTGGAGAGATATTTGGAATCGGTTGACAGATAATTATCTTGCCCGATTCAACTTTGATAGTAGGCACTGCTTGAAAAAATGAGCGGACTGTATCCACATCCCACCCGTGCCCCTTTAACACTACTCGACGCAATGTTTTCTTGGGGACGGAAAATTTGAATGCGGGAGCTATGCAGTCTTTTGAGATTCCACGTCCGGGATTGGCTGGGTATATCCGCAAGGCAAGTGTTACTGATTCTTGTTTGTCATCGCGTAAAACATCGTAAAATTGGTCCCGTGAAGGGACATGGAGGGAAAATTTCGAGAATTTAGGTACTTGGAAAAAACTTTTTGTCAATCCTTCAGCACATAAATTCTCAAGGGTGTTTTGAATTTCAATGGAAAGAACAGAACCTTTTGTAAGAAGTAAATCAGGAAGCAATTCCCGCAATTTATTCCCTAGTCGATTTCGAATAAATTCTTCATAGGAATCTCTTAATGATTCACCTGCCCGAAATCTGGAATAATGGGGTTTTAACACAGTTTTTGGGTGAGCTGCTGAATAATTAAAACATATATTATAGATGACCTCTTCGGTTAAATTTTTCAATTCTGGCAAAGTTGAAGTATGGGCAACGTTGTTTAGGATCCTCGAAATATGGTTTTGAAAGGAAGCAAGAGTCTCCCCATCCCACTCAATTAATGTAGGTGCAATGTATTGTACTTTTCGGAGGTGTTTGATGAGGGCACCCCGTGAGTTGGAACCGCGGTTTGCCCGTTTGTATATACGGGTAGAGTCACTCTTCATACGGCGGATGAATCGCTTGAAAAATTCCATGGGTAAATCTTGTGGTAGGATATATTCGATGCGACCGTGTTTCTTTCGTGTAAAGCCTTGCAGGATATCAGATTTTAGTCGGTTCTGAATCGTTGTTGACAGCAAAATGTCATGTAAAATTTTCTCATTGCTTGCGAGAGAATCTAAAATTATATTCCGAATGTACCGTAATGTATTTTGTAGCAGTCCTGAGGGCATATTCTGTCGATGTCCGTATAAATCTGATTTCAAAAATGTTTTAAGTTCCCGAAATTTATCTTCTGGAAGTTCACCTGACTTAACATAACTCGAAAACGCACCCCAATCATCTTTTAACAAGGTAAAAAGGAATGAAGATGCCGAGTGACGGTTAGATGCTGCAATCAAGCCATTTCTGACCGCAAAGTATGGATAGTAAAAGGCCGCACGTTTGGTGCGGGACTGAAAAGGCAACCCCGAAGATGTGTTAAATTGAATTTTCCGGAATTGCATTTCACTGTATAACGCATTTGGTGCTGTTTCTCCCTTTTTACGAAATTTTTCAAGGAAAAGCCCGGTTTGGAGCAAGTTTCCTAATTTCTCGCTAAAACAGTTCTCAAGGTCGCGAAAGTCCCCCATTGCTATCAGAAATGACTTATACTCGGCTTTATTCGATGGTCTGATCGCAAATTTGCGGGTTACATACGATGAGTGCATAAATTCACCTAACAATTCTTAATAATCTTTATAATTCTCTCTTTATAGATTCAAAGAGGGTGGAGATTTAATAGAAAAATGTCAAAGTTAGCGACGATAGAATTATTACTTTCTGTCAAGAATATCTTCACTAAGATTTGAAATATCTACAGTTGAAGGCATCTTTAAGTGTTTTATTTCATAAATATAAGCCAAAACAAGGGATGGAGAAAGTGATGATCAGATTTAACAAGATTTTTATTAGCAGTTGTTAAGCCTTAGTTGATTTTATACCAACATTATAATCTTTGTGGTGGTGGGGCTCAGCGGATTAGACATGGGTATCTCGATCCAATGGATAGCAGAGATCATTAATACTCTCGGACAATTGAGTTTCCTCCTGGCGGGGATTACATTTACAAAAAGTCTAGAATAAATAAGAGAGTGGGAAAGTTCAAGAAAATATCTTTGATTATCAAAAGATTCGGTTTTGTTTATGAGAAAGAAAAAAATTTGACTAGAGATAATATAAAAGTTTTCGTAATTCCAATGGAAAGGATGGATCCCATGAAAAAAAATGTCCTTTCGGGATCGGTCGATAACGGGCAAGATTGATGTGGGATCAAAACAGTTAATAATGAATCCGTGCGAAATATTAGGTATGAGTGAAGAATATTCAATTGCATTAGCCTTAGTTGATTTCATACCGACACTTTTGTTTCCGATAGGCGCCTATTTCTTTCAGAAATTCTTTAAGAAGCACAATCACGTAAGAAGCCAAATATTATGGATAATTGGAGGCTTTTTAGTTTTCCTGGGAGGCTTCTTTAAAGCCATTTGGAAGTTAAACATGGCGGTAACCGAGAATAATATCCTTTTCCTCACGGATAGTCTATTTGTATTTCAGGCCATAGGTTTTTCATGTTTGTTTGTGGGAACTTTGCTATTTATTCGAAATAATAGCAACCTATCAAATAAATCGGATATCTCAAAATCTGCACCCCTTACCGCATTAGCAGTATGGAAAATACCCTTCCTTGCGATACAAACCCTGACGTGCATAGGAACCTATGGGTTATTGATTCATTATGCCTTCAAAAAAGAAAACAAAAAAGGAGCCATACTCTTAATTAGTTCCGTTATTATTATTTTTGTGATGGTAGGGCTCAGTGGATCTGACATGGGTATCTCGATCCAATGGATCGCAGAGATAATTAATACAATCGGACAATTGAGTTTTGTTTTAGCGGGGATCACATTCACCAAAAATCTAGAATAAATAATTAGGGTTTGTTTATGAGAAAGAAAAAAATTGTATGTATTACTATGCTGGTTATTTTCGTAGGATTGGGCAGTTTTACCACATTCTGGATTTTAGATTCTTCGAAACCCATGGAAGAAGCCCTTGGTGCTTTGATTTCAGATGATTTGATCGACGTTGAGACAGAACCTTGGATCACTTTCTCTCCAAAAAATACAACTCCCTCGACGGCGATTGTATTCTATCCCGGTGGAAAAGTAGTGCCCGAATCCTACTCCGTATTGGCAAAAAGCATTGCCATCGAAGGATATTTGGTAATAATTGCACCGATGCCCTTGAATTTAGCAGTTCTTGGAGTAAATATTGCGACCGAAATATTCGCGGAATTCCCGGCGATTGATAACTGGGTCATGGCAGGGCATTCCCTTGGAGGTTCGATGGCGGCGAAGTTTACATTTGATAATCCGACTCTTATCCAAGGATTAATCCTTCTGGCTGCCTATCCGACCGAATCGAGCGATTTATCCGATATGGATATTCCATGCTTATCCATTTACGGAGAATTTGATACAGTTTTATCTCAGGATATTCCTTCCACGGCTCCATTACTCCCGGAAAACCACACAATTTATGAAATTGCTGGAGGAAATCATGCGTATTTCGGTTATTATGGTGAACAGAATGGAGATGGAATCGCAACAATTTCCCATGATGAACAACATGAAGAAACCACCACCCAAATTTTGCTGTTGCTGGAAAATGTGATACTTGGAAATTGAAAATTGAGAGTGGGTAAAATAAAGGTTTTAAGGGGGATTCACTCCATATTAACTAATGAGTGACCCGACTGAACAATTAGTATATTCTCATAAAAACAACAGACAAATCGCTCTGTATGCGATGCCCCGATTTGGGATCAATATTTTCATCGGCATTATCGATTTTGCGTTGTTCTTTTTATACGAGGATGTCTACAACCTCGATCCTTTACTCGTTGGAGTCGGGTCCATGTTGGGAAAGCTATCAATAGCCTTAAGTAACTTCTTCCTAGGATGGATCAGCGATCATACGAAATCTCCCCTTGGGCGTCGAAAACCCTATCTTTATCTTATGACTCCTCTATTAGCTGTCTTCTATTTGCTGCTTTTATTACCTGGGTTGATTCTGGGGGCTAATCCTACCGAAAATAAGCTCTTTTTGTGGTTTGTCACCTTCAATTGTCTTTCCCAAGCGTTCTATGCCATCACCATCATATATCACTCTTGGACTGCCGAACAGTTTCCCTCTTCTCAACGACCCCGTGTTTCTGCCTTTCAGAATGGTTTTAATTTCCTCGGGACAACAGTTGTTGTATTATTTTCGATGCTTGTTTTGACGGATGTAAAGGATGAAATCCAACTCAATCCCGCACAAATTCCGAGAGAATATTTGGTTTCGGTGATTATCTTTGCTTTGATTTTAGTCGGGCTGGTGTATGTTACCACAACCGTGATGCCCGTTGAACAAACGCCCCGGTATACTACCAAATTACTCGACGATTTGAGGGTTATCATCAGGAATAAAAATTTAATCTTGGTGTGCATCCTTCAGGGCATCTGCTCTTTCGCTTGGGCAATGATCAGCGCCCTCTTGTTAGGATATACCGAGAATGTGTTAAAATTGGAAGGAAGTACCTATATTATCATTGCGGGGGCCATGATATCAACCATGATCGCTTCTCTCTTTGTGTGGGAAAAATATATCCGTAGACAGGGTAAAGAAAAGGCGCTCGCTCGGGTGTTTATAATCGGTATTATTGTTACTCCGTTTTCCTTGTTGGGATATTTTCATTTCTCGGCCTCAATTGCGTTTGCTTTGCCCTTTATCATTGCCTTGGCTATTGCGATGGGGGGATGGTATTTATTCCCCTATATCATTTATGCCGATATAGCGGAAAAAGATATGAAAGAAACGGGAGAACTGAAGGCGGGTATTTACATGGGATTTCCCTCCATAATCTTGAATATATTTCAGGCTTTCTCATTGTTATTAACAGGGTGGATTACCGGAATCAATCGTTCTGTCGCAAATGTGCCGGATTCAGAACCCTTTTCAATAGGATTCCTTCTCTGGGGGCCCATTGCGTCCCTTATTCTCATAATCTCGTTCTTCTATGCGAAAAAATTCGTGAAGTTGGATTTCAACAATAGGAACCAAGAGAATTCAAAATAAACAGATGGCCGAATAATCTAATGACTAAATGACTAAATTACTGAATGACTAAATTACTAACTAAAATTACTGAATAAGAAGACAAAACCTGAACCCAGATTGAGTATCAAATGATAATTAAATGTCCCCGTTGTTTAAATGCGAAAGCAATCAAACAGATTGATCAAAAGCGTGAATTGGGGTTGATGGTTTGCCATTTTTATGATCCGATAACTATGAGTAATCTATAACTCGAAAAACGAAAATGAAGTGAAAGACTATGAGATCACCTCACGGGTTATAGTGAGAAATACTAACTATAACTAAGTCAACGCAAAAAGGGACAAAAAGGGTTTACGTGCAAAAGCGAACCGATTGACCGCCGTAAGTGTCGGACGGTGTTGATATCATGTTTGCGCTGTAATAAGTACTTTGAAGTGGTTAACCCCCCGCGCATGATTCGATATTCCCAGTCAAAATTAGATATTCCTGGTCCAAAATTCTTAAACCATGATTATGGAAACATTCCCAAGGTGCAAAGCGTTGAAAATATAAATATTGATGGAAATCCCGTAATCAATAGGGGTTTTGGATCCGATGGTAATATTATGCACCATTTCTTATCCTCGACTAACAATAATCGGAGAGAAAAAGGAGATCGGGATAAGGAAAATGATCAAAATACTCAAAAAAGCCAAAAAGTTCGAAAAATACGAAAATCTCTACGTGATATTCAAACTACCTTAACCGATTGTTCGATATTTTCAAATCTATAAGTCTTAGTGGATATTCGAAAAAATTTATCTGATATTTTTCGTTTTTCATAATAGAATTCTTACTAAATTTTAAACAAACTTTTTCACTAAATAAATACCAAATTCAAAGACTAATTTACTCCAAAATTTTAAATTCACGTTAAAACTTTATGCTAAGTGGTTAGTGGGTTGAAAATATCATGAAAAGTGTTCCGTAATATGCTAAATTTGGATCTCTACGCCATTTTGAGGGATGAGTTCCAGTTCCCGTATAGGGTTTTGTTTGATCGTCTCGAAGATAATCCAAAAATTAATTTTAATTTCATCTTAATCTTCCTCTTTACTATTTTTCAAATATGTAGGGATCTCTGAATTCTTAACAAATGGAGGGTTAATAAATACCATTATTCCAAAAGGAACCATTAGTAAAAAATGATGTGGCTTAAAGTTATGAATTGTATATACAATCATTGAAATATTTAATATAATTGCTTCAAAGAAATAAAAAATAAGCAAGTTGATGTTTAAATAGCGATGCGCTTTTATTTTTGTTGGGAAAAACATAATCCAGACACAGCTAATCAATCCAATTACAATAAGAGCATATTGGATATAATTAATACTAAATCGTTGAGCGCTTGCATCAAATAAACTATATTTTAAGCTTTCGTAATCCCATATGACAAAAGCAATGAAAATTACACTTGGAATAGAGGATCCCCCCAAAAATTTCCCTATATCTTTCTTTTTTGATTGTATTTCCTTAATAAATATTTTTATTTTCTCTTTGAAGGTTTGGTGTGAAAGATCTAAGCGGAATTCTCGCAATTGATATAAAAATAGAATTGGATAAATAAAAATATATAAATGATAAGAAAAAATCGCGATAGTGATAAATAAACCAGATAAAAACGGTTTTTCAATATAATAAAGCGAAGCGATAACAAAAAAGAAAATTGATGAAAAAAAAATAGCATATTCAATGAAATAGAACAAAGGGAGTAACCAATAAACCAATGCGATTATTTGGTGGTATTTTTCTTTGTCATCCCATATGATTATGAAAATCAACAAATCAAAAATTATATTTTCAATGAATATAATAATGATAAGTTCCATTGAACCTGTCAATTGAGGAAAAAATATAACAGGAGCGTAAATGATTAAAGAAAAGGGTGGATATCCCAAGTGCATATCCCAAGAAGCAACGTGATCAGGTGCCCAACATGTGATAGTATACTCTACAGAATATGGATTTTTGCCTTCAAAAAGACGTTGAATACCATACATGATGATCTCGTTCATATCGTTTATGTCTTTTTTTATATAGAAGAAATAATATAAGATAAAGACAGTGCGACAAATAAGACCGATGAATATGAACATAAATAATATTCTTTTACTTCGCTTCCCCATTGGAATCAAAAGTTTTTATTATTGTAATTTCAAATTCTGTTCAATTATTTATTTTTTTCTGATCTTGGGAGGAGAGATAACATGCATTTATAATAATATGCGCTTTTTTTGCATCTTCTAAGCTATTTATGGTAATGTTATTTTCAGACGGATTTAACGCGATCGAAAAGTCGTCATTATCGCTTATCATTACTTCTGAAAAATTTGCGTAAACAGTAAATTCGATAAAGCTAACACTTAATAAGCCAATAATGAGAAATTTTAAAAAGATGAAACTAAATCCGGTGATCCTCTGTTCTCCAAGATTGCGGCCGCACTTTAAACGTTTTATTGAGCGCAGTTATCCGGATATCGCGGTCCTTTCGTATAACGAAGTTGTCCCGCAAGTGAAGGTACAAAGCATCGGGATGATCTCAAGTGAATAATAAAAAATTCCGATTGACAGATTTCTTATATGTATGGTATTATTAATATAATAATGAGAGCGACGAAATACATATTAACGCTCCTGTTCATAGTTACC
>JABCSI010000343.1 GCA_018238965.1 Promethearchaeota archaeon | reverse complement strand
CAATTGTTTCGAAAGAAACCGGGTAGGGTTCCAGTGCTTTCCCCATGTGCATGGCAAATTCATGAAAGGGAGAACTATAGCTGCCAACCACACGGTCAAAACCATCAACAATCAGAATGCGGGGCGCAGCCGGCAAATATTTATACCCATAGGTATCTGAGGGAGAACTTTCATTTGAAGGAATATCTGAACTTGCAAATGCCCAAGTCTTGGATGTGATTTCAATTGCTCCGGATCAACCTGCCCAAAAATGGCTACAACACCCGGAATACTTGAAAACCTTGCCCTCGGGTGTGGGAGGGATGCCGATCCGTAACAAGATTCATCTGGAAAAAATCTTTCAAAGTGCCCAATCTGGAAATTACCCCATGTTGCGTATATATTCCGGTACTCAAGATTTAATTCCCAACGCCAAATTATTCCAAGATACAATTCATAATGCATGGGCAGCTATACCTATATTTTGGTATTCTCAATTAGATGGAAGAGGTCCTAATCCCTTAGATCAGGCGATTCAAGAACATCTAGATGCAATTCGATGGCATGCAGAACAAAAGATCCCTGTAGAAATCAACGATCCTCATCAATGGGGATTAAGAATGGCTCCAGACCACCTTGTTGTGGCAGATGCTTGGTTATCCGCTTTTATTGCCAAAGAATTGGGGGTCAAGACATACATCGAACAATTTATGTTCAATACACCTGCAGGAAACACGTGGCAAATGGATCTTGCCCGGGTTTTAGCCATGATTGAAATTGTCGAACCATTGATTGATTCAGAATTTCAAGTGCTTCGGGAATCTCGAGCCGGGTTGGCATATTTCTCACCAAAACCCAATCTGGCAAAAGGACAATTATGTGCCTCTACTCTAATTCAAATGAGTATTCGTCCTGATATTGTGCACGTTGTTAGCTACAGCGAAGGGGACCATGCAGCAGAACCATCCGATATAATCGAAAGCTGTCAAATGATCCAAAAAATAATTGAGGACAGTCTTCAGGGAATGCCCGATTTTCTTTCAGATCCAAAGGTAATTAGCCAAAAGGATCATCTCCTGCGCGAAGCTCAAGTTTGTATTGAGGTAATAAAAGCTCAAGCAGATTTATCGGGATATGATAAACCCTTCCTCAATTCAAATTTCTTATGTTCCTTAGTCAAAAAGGGGGTTCTTAATGCTCCAATGCTCCAAGGCAACACTTGGGCACCCCAGCCTATTTCAACTCAAATAATTGATGGTAAATGCGAAGTAGTAGATTCTATTGGGAATATTGTCCCAGAAAAAGACCGTCTGGAATCTCTCGGATATTTAACTAAATCGGATACACCCTTATTTTTTAAAATTCAATCACCAACAGAGTAAAGGAGGTAAAATAAAATGCAACCAAATTACAACGAAAATAACAAACAAATAACATTTGCAATAATCGGAGCAGGAAGTGGAGGCCGAGCATTTGCAGTATATCTTTCCAATTGCGGATATAAGGTTAATTTAGTCTATCGAACCAAGAAAAACATTACACGTATAAAAAAACATAAAAAAATTGAATCCCAAGGTGAAATTCCTGGAGAATTTAAATTGAATATGGTCACCACGAGTTATCGTCGTGCCTTGAAGGGAGTACAAGTAATACTTTACGTTGTGCCCGCCTCTGTTCAGAGTTCTATTACAAAACAAATCGCACCCTTCCTTGAAGATGGACAAATCATTGTGCTCAATCCAGGGAGAACGTGGGGAGCTATCGAAACCTACAATCTACTTTCCAAATATCGTCCTGATTTGGAAATTTATGTGGGGGAAACTCAAACCTTACTGTTTACTTGTCGGAAACAAGAAGATTTTGGAATTGATATTCTTCGAATAAAAGAATCGATTGATTGTTGCTTTTATCCCGAAACTCTGAATCAAATAGTTGGTTCCTTCATTAAGAAGGTATTTCCCCAGTTTAACATGGTCAATGATATCCGAATTACCAGTTTGAACAATATGGGAGCTATAATCCATCCGACTGTCACTTTATTAAATGCAGGTTCCATCATGCGAAACGATGAATTTTTCTTCTATCAAGAAGGTATTTCCCCTGAAATTGCCCGAATGGTAGAGAAAGTCGACAATGAACGGTGCCATATCATTGAATCACTAGGTTTAGAGCCCATCACATTTAAGAAATGGGCCAAAACTTGTTACCAATGTCGTTCTGAGTCTTACTATCAAATTTTCCACGAAATTGATAGCTATAAATCTATCAAAGCACCAAAATCATTAAATATTCGATATATTACCGAAGATATACCAACCGGATTAGTTCCACTTTCTTCCTTGGGAAGATATCTCAATATATCAACACCAGCCATTAATGCGCTCATAATTTTGGCCAACACCCTAATGAAGAAAAATTTCTGGAAAATCGGGAGAACGATTGAAAACATCAAATTACCGCTAAATTACCGGCGATCGCAGAATTTCCAATATATGACCGCGGATCAACCGGAAATTTTGTTTGAATAGGGATTTTTCATTTTTTACTTTATCTTACCTTAATTTAGTTGGAGGAAAATTCAAAAAATTTCTAAGCTTTTTTTTCATAATCATTTAATTCCTTTTCATTTTGGTTTGGAGATTTAAATTAATGTAGCGGTGAGTAATACGGGATAATGATCACTATAGGGACGTGTGCCATCATAAACATCCTTTGGAATCCAGCATTGGTCCACGCTAATATCCCCACTCGCAAAAATAAAATCGATGCGACTTTTGTTGGGAATTGTGGTCGAATCAAAGGAATTTGTGGAATAATCCCAAGGAACTCCACCTGAAGTTCCCTCATTGGCCAGCACATAAGTATCGTACAGGGGTTTCTCGGTATAGGATAAAAGTCCCCCGTAAGCGAGACTGGTGTTTTCAAAATTAAAATCCCCCATCAAAAATATCGGTAAATCGCCGCTAAAGGTAAGTATGTATTCATAGATTAGTGCGACAGTCATGAGATGAACATCTCCCGCTTCGGTCACGTTTTGAGTGGATAGATGGGTATTGAAAACGTAGAACTCCCGATCTGAGATAACTTCCCGAAATCGAGCCCAGGTACAAATACGGTAATTACGATCGTCCCATTGCTTCGATGGAATGCGGGGAGTGTCAGATAACCAGAAATCATCCCCTTCCATTAGTACAAACCGCTCACTATCGTAAAATATGGCTGAATGTTCCCCACCGTGTACCCCATCTTTCCGTCCTACCCCAAAAAAGCGATATTGTCTATTGGTAACCGATTGCATGAGATACGTGATTTGAGGAAAATAGGCTTCCTGTACTCCGAAGATATCAACGTCCAATGTGGTAATGTAGGCCGCCATATCATCGCGGCGCCTGTCCCAAAAATCCCCTCTATCGAGACTATAATCACCCGCATTCTTAATATTGTAAGACATCACCTTAAGATCAACCGTTGGCAATCCGGTTTGATCTCCCGCAGGATTTCTCCGAGGGGGGAGAAAGAAGCCCATGAAAAAAGCGCTGGTTAACATCATGAAAATTAGAACTAGCCCTCCCAGCAATTTTTTGGATTCTCCTGTAGCTATGGTCTTGAATGGAGAAATATCCTTTAGGAAGGGAAATTTCTTT
>JABCSI010000342.1 GCA_018238965.1 Promethearchaeota archaeon | reverse complement strand
TATTCCGATCTCTCCAGAGATGATTACTTTGGAGCTCGAGTATAATAAATTTCCCTATATTACCGAGATATTCAAAGAAAATATCATCGGCGTGCAATCTCTCCATGATTCCCTAATCACACATCCCGATAAAGAAATTCTAAAAGAGATTCTAGCAAAATTTTACGATGGGACCTACGATTCCCAGACTATACGGGATAAACGGGGTCAACGGTGGGTAAAATCGGATGGAGTGGTATTTCATGATGCCCGGGATTGGAAAATTGCCTTTGGTAAACAGGGATCCTTGGAAAAGGCATTAAGCAACATCCAGAAATGGCAATGGCGGGGAATGGATCAATGGTGGATCTGCTATGATGAACACCTAATCACCAAGGGCTCGAGTAGTTATAGCCTGATGCAATATATGTATCCTACTCAACGGAATGTCGCCATCACCCTTGCACGATCTTCACGTAAAGCTTCGGGGGACAATAGCGTTTTCCTCACCTCTATCATCGCAGAGTCCCATTGTGTGGAAGGCGGTTCGGGAATTGGGGATTACATATTTCCCTTAAAATATAACTCAAGACGGCCCAAGAATTCTGATTGGAATCATCACCTTAAAGCTGAGAATTACAATTTTTCGGACCAATTTCTCTCCGGTCTGCCCCCTGATTACTATTCTACTCCGGATGATATTTTTGCCTATATTTACGCGATTTTGTGGACCCCTATGTATCGGAAAATGTATAAGTCCTTGATCAAGCGAGATTTTCCCCACATTCCCTTTCCTAAACTGGCAGAACATTTTCAGATCTATGCCAATTTGGGGAAAACCTTAATTGGATTGCATGGATTCTTTTCCAATGGTGGTAAATCTTCGCTTAATTCCTTTCCACAGAATGAATTTACCGGGATAAAATTTTCTCACTCACCAAACAGGGAACCTATCGTACAGGTTTCAATCTATAATGCCGAAGAACAGAAGATTTATTTCGACGGTAAAAATCTGGATACATCCTTTTGGATCGGGAATATAGCACAGGAAATATGGGATTTCGAGATTGGGGGGTATGCCCAAATTAAGCAATATCTATCCCATCGAAAATATACTCCCCATTCTCTAAACCCCACAACTCTCACTAAGAAATATAAATTTTCCCGTGCGCTAAATTCCGAGGAAATCTCTTATCTTCTTCACATGTGTGCCGTCATCCGGCAAACATTGCAATTATTACCACGGCTGAATCAAATTTTTAGCGATATTGCGGGAAAATGGTTATCGATTGGAGAAAAAACGATTTGAGAACGTATATATATAAATGGAAAATTGTAGAAAGAACGATTGAAAAAAGATTTTGACCCGAAGGGTCCAGTTTTATGATCGTCGGTTGGCGCGAGCGTGCTTTTGTGCGGCAATGGAATTCGCTTGACCGCCGTAACGATTTAATACAACGCGTTTTATGTATAATTTTCGATTTCTTACTCTGGGAATTTTCTTTGAGTGGGAATTGACGCCGGTGCGTGCAACACGAGGAGTTATCTGTCGCACTTTACCGGCTTTAGTTAATGAACCGTGAGAGCCTGGCATATTTTATCACATTAGTTTTTGTTTAAGCAGAAGATACCCAGCGCTTTCCGTGGTTTGACGGAAAACTCAGCCATCCAAAGATGGTAAATCTTCTGTAATTCTTAAGAAATATAGCGATTCATAAATAAAAAAGTTATCCATCTATAGTTCACTTTAGGAGATTTGAGATATTTGATGGATTAAACCCATTTAAGAAATTCCATGGAATTTTGCCGCATTCTCCCAATAAATCTTTTTCAAAGTTTCCTGGGGGAGATCTAATCCGTTCAATATTGTTTGGTTGTCATTTTCGGGATCAGGAAAAGGCAGTGGGATATTTCGACCAGTGGTTTCCAATAGCGTTTGAAATGTCAGATATCGGGTTAGGAAATACTCTTCGGGGGTACCTTCCCGGGTCCAACCAAAACTTAAATCGGTGCCATAAAAGATTCGTTCTTCATATTTCTGGAAAAATTGATTGGAAGCCTGTGGATCCCGTGATAATTCTCTCCCGATCCAACGTGCGGAGCTCATATCAACATACAAATTAGGATATGTATCAAACCATCTGCCTAAATTGGGTAGATCCTCGGGTTGGGCTCCAAAATGTGCAATCTGAAAGGTCAATTTTGGATAACGCGCAATAACAGTTTCTAAATCGGCCAAATGTTCTGCTTTTGTTCCGTAATAGGAAGAAGGCTGATATTTTAATTTATACCAAAGATCAGGATCCGCAATATGAATTAAAAATTTCAATCCTAAATCCTGAACGCGTTCAAAAATTGGAGCCAGAACCGGATCGCTAAGTTTCGTGTTGGAATTGAAAATCCCAAAGTTTTCCTTTACATAATCTTTCCATCTGGGGGCGAACCAAAATTTCACCATTGAGTATCCTTGACTGTAAATTTCATCTACCATTGAGGCCAAGGCGGAAGAGCCACCCTTGAAGAGCTTTTGACTTCGGAGAAATCGGGCCAAAACAAACATGTCCGGATAGGATTTTTGAATAATCGCCCGCACGTCATCATCCACAATGCCAAGGATTTTCTTGATATTATATTCTTCGGCGATCTTCAAAACCTTGGAAATATCCGAATCTTCAGAGACGTGCAGGTGGGTGTGGGCATCAAATTTAGGCCCTTTATATTTTACAGACATATTGTGCCAAGAATTGGGCAAGAATCGTTGAATGTATTCTTCTATCATTGGTGGTTGACCTTTTTGAGTTCTATTTTTGGTGGAATTATTGATGGTTTTATTGGTAAATTTAATCAAATTTTTCGTTTATCTCTTACAATTGTATCTTCAGTCCAGGGGTCTGCCAAGGTCGGTATATCAGGGCATAATCCGAAAAGAGTTCCTGCAGCCCATTTTTTACCAGTAAATCGATCCAATGAAAAACGGCCTCTTGTCCACTTCGTTCCTTGGAGATTTCACCAAAAAAGTTTGATTTATAGGCCGGTAGAACATTTTGCAAGATTTCGGGGGCTAATTGTGGATTTTCCAGAGCATCCACACATACATTGTGCAATGCATCGAAGTTTGTTTCGGATGTTGATAATAGATCTCGACATCGGAGGATGCGTTCTTCCAGTTCTTTTAAGTATTCCGGAGATGAGGGTGGAATAGGCTTCTTTTTTGTCAATTTTTTATATTTACCAACATTTTTCATGAGTGCCTTCAATGCTGGGAAGTAATCCGGAATTTCCTTAAGCGGATTTTCTAAATGCCGTGTGAATGGAGTATTGAAGGTTGTTTTATTATAGAAATAAATAATCGGAAGTTTGAGATCGGGATTGAATTGGGAAAGGAGGGGTAAATCCATCATATAATACCGTGTTTCACCGGTTCCCGCAATGTGAATTTGGGGTGCAATTACCGAAGATACGACAAATTGGCGAGAATCTACTCTGGGTGTTAAATTATGTGTCCATTCGGAGAGATCGGGGTGGGTTTTTGAGGTTTCGAATTCAATATCTGAACCACATCCCTCACATTTCCCTTTTAGAATTATCTTTCCCTGGTTTTCAGTCGCACTGAGTAAAACTCTTCTGGAATTACAATGATTTTGTGGGCATTCAACAAAAAATGGAACGAAGTCGGCTG
>JABCSI010000341.1 GCA_018238965.1 Promethearchaeota archaeon | reverse complement strand
GTTTTTTCTTCTTGAGTAGTCTTAGATGAATGAGATTTTTGGGATTTTGATTTTCGCTTAGTTTCCCGCATCTTTTCCTTTTCTCTAAGGATAGTTTTGGAAGATTTTTTTGCTTGCTTCAATAATTCCTTTCGCTTAATACGGGAAATCTCTTTCTGATAGACATAGGGTGATAATTTTGATTTAATTTTATTTTTGATTAATTTCACATCCTTAATCCAAGCACTTGCATGAATGGGAGAATTACCGTAAATTTTGGTAATTGCTTGGGCCCAACCGCTAGCTAATTCGACCTTTATCGGCTCTATTTCCTTCGGAATTAAAACCCAAGCCGTGCGAATATCTCTTTGATCGATCAACACAGACACTTGTAGCTTACCATATTTCTTGTAAGATTTTGATAATAGATTATTATTGTATATAAGATGTTCCCAAATCACCCCGTGATATCCAAGAACTCTTTCAATTTTCTGGAGCTTGGATATATTCATCATATCAATTTCTTTTTGATCTCGAGGGCATTCTCGAGGTAAGGGGAGAATCACATCCGTCTGGGTTGATTGGAATTGATCCCATCGCAAATACGGTGCAGGAACATGTTCATCATATTGATTAGAAAGATGATATTCATCCAGTACCCATTTATAGGTCCACATCTCAATTTCTTGCAAGGTCATAACAGCTTCTGCTTCGGGTCGTAAATCTGGATTTTCCAATCTTTCTTTTAGTAATGGACGACAACCGGATACATCTTCACCAACGAGGGCATTATGCAGAATATTGAACCATTGTTCAATAAATGCTTTATACCTGGGGGTTCTAATTGGGGCAAATTCTAGAATAATATCATATTTCATGCAGAAATCCTTAAGTGCCTTTGACCGATAATCCATGCCATTATCGACTAAAATCAATAGAGGAAAACCTTGAATTGGCCAATTTGATTCGGTTTCATATGTATCTACGATTTTTGTCTTTGGTAAGATTGATTGTGTCAATACATCTAAAACAGATCGGCTTGAACTGGGGAAAAAGGAGATATCAAACCCCGTTATCATTCGGGAATAACAATCAATCGCTGCCGTCATATAAGGAGTTGATAACCTCTCTCTGTTATCTGAGTCCACAGGGAACACATCAAACCGTGTATTGTCAAATTGGAGGATTTGCATTGGCATATATGCACTTTGAAAGGATGCGAGACTTGCAGTGAAATTAGATTTGTAGTATTTTTTCCCCCGTTTTCTGGCAAAATCCGAAGCGGTCGAATTTCGATATATAAATGTTCGAAAAGTGGCTTCATTAGGAGGAATTATATTTGATTTTGAACATTTTTCTACTAAATATTCATAGGCTTGGTTAAGGGTTTTCAAGGGCTTAAAATAGAATTGGCGAGCATCTTCAATAATCACAGTTAGGCCTTTTGACAGGATTGATTGCCTGCCGCGCTTTGAATGTTTAGGAATCAGCCCCTCAATTCCCTCTCTCTGATATGCTTTTGCCCATGTATAGATTGTGCGCTCCCCGATATTCCATTTCTTACAGAAATTTACCCGCCATTCCGCAGTCCGTTTATTTTTTGGGCGTTTTAGCCACAATTTTACAAGTTCTTGCCGTTTTTCAACAGTTTTTTCATATCTTATGGGAACGGCAAATAAAAAAGTCTTTGAACTGTTTAAAGATATTTCCTCGATGTGTGTTTGAGGTTTTTGTAAATTTATTTGTGAATTTGAACTATTTTCAAACTCCAATTCTCGCTTCAAAGATTT
Organism: Promethearchaeota archaeon; assembly: GCA_018238965.1. Taxonomy (GTDB): domain Archaea; phylum Asgardarchaeota; class Lokiarchaeia; order Sigyniarchaeales; family Promethearchaeaceae; genus Harpocratesius. The sequence goes on along the minus strand of JABCSI010000341.1, from coordinate 1,897 downwards.
AAATGCTGGTGATGAATTTAACTGCTTATTTCGGATAATTGTCTTATTTGAAATCTCTTTAGTCGAAAAAGTGTCTACAAAAACTAATCCGTGATAAATCGCATAGCAAATGACTTGTGATGCCTTATTCATCGATATTCCTTCAGTTTCTGCAAGTAATGAGCACAATACTACATATTTCTCACCATTCGAAGGAATTAAGGCCTTTAACTTCGGTATTACGGTATCATTGGTTATACATTTTGAAGGACCCAACGTAAACCATATATTGAACCACCTAGGTGTACGGATTTGGTTCTCAGTTAATATCGCGAAGACAATATTTCTTTTAGCAGCCCATTTCCATGCAGCTTCCCATCGTTCCTTATAATATTCTTCCTTTTTCTTTACTTCATCCTCGTATTTAACTTCAATCAAGGTCTTTGTTCCATCCATAAACTCGATGAATACATCAGGGGTGTATTTTCTTGTAGATCCATCACCTGTAGTATATATAATTGTAACCGGTTGATGTTGAAATGAAACTACATCTGGTGCGTGATGACATTCAAGTAATAAATCGCGCTCAAGATCTGATTCATATTCTGCAATTCCATCAATTACTTTCTCGGAAGGAAAATAACCTCGATTGCCTTGTTCTTTTGCGGTTATTTTTCGAGTTGATCCTTTAGGATTCCAATTCTGGCTCATTGCTATCAATCTGAAAATTTCATAGGATAATCTTCAATTATTGCCCATATTTTGAGAAATAATCTTCCCATTGCTGGTTAATTGAAAATTATTATTGTTAATATTTTGAAAAATATAAAGGTTTGGATTAATTGTGGCCATATCGTGAGGTTTTGGATAGAGATCGTTTGGTAGATAAGGAAGACCTAATTATTGAAATGTATCCAAATTACATTGATGGAAGAATGTCTTTGAAATGGGGAATTAAGTCGACGATCTCAAAACAAGACTAAAATTTTCATGAAAAAAGGAAATTATTGCCGATTATTTGAAAAATAGGCATCAGTTATGATTTTTTTACGATGAAAGGTCTGTTTTTTACAATGATTTACTAAGTTATGAATTATTTACAACAAGCATCTCTTCCATTTTCACTGCACTTCCTATAAAATTTTTCATGGAATTTTAAAACCCTCTTCTTAATAATACAATAAGGGATGTAAATTCTTAATAATTGATTCAAGGGGGAAGAGAGGGATTAATAGAGGGTGCAAAGAATCTATTTTACCTTAAAAACATGTTGAACCAAATCACGCCAGGTATGGATCCCAAATTGTGCCCATGTCCCCCTGCGTACAGCATTGTTCACAAATTTTAGTCCTGAATCTTTAGCATAAGGTATGCGGTTGTGATTTTGGTGAAAATTTTTCAGATATTCACAAGCTCGCTCAAATCCTTCTTTTGATTTGAAATTCTTGTTTATTCCGCAATAAATAACCCGATTTCCAAGTGCTTTCTTAAGGAAAGATGACCAATCGGAAATATCTGAATTAAAGAAGGCTCCTTTTTCGCAAAAATAGGCAATACTACTAAAAGGATGAAGCCTTGAATGTGGAGGGTGGTAATTTTCTTCATAATAACGCCTTACTTGAAACACACTCCATGCCAATCCAAAATCACTCTTTAATCCGCCGGCTGTGGTAAATGCTTTCTGAAGATTTTCCCGTTCTGATAATAATCTGCAGAAAACCCTAAAAAAATTCTTTGGTAAGTTATAGTGGTCGACAAAGGGAGGGTTGCGACTTTCAGTTTCAAAATAATGGGAAGCAGTTTTAAGTTCTTCAAAAACTTTTCGCAGCATTATTGGATACAATTTTATTTCATCCCATACCGCTTGATTAGAGAATTTTTGATTATTATTTTGTAACGCCTTTGAAGCGAGAAAGAG
>JABCSI010000104.1 GCA_018238965.1 Promethearchaeota archaeon | reverse complement strand
ACCGATTAAATTACCGATTTTTTCATCGATTTTGAAAGCCTTCTCAAATCTTTCTTCCGCCTTTTCATATTCCTTTTGAGCCAGATAGATCAGGCCAATATTCCCATGCCTGGCTGCGATCCCGAGATGATCGCCCCGTTCTAACCCTAATTGAAGGGCATCTTCGAAATATTTCAGCGCCTCCGGATATTTTTGCTCTTCATAATACACCATTCCAATATTATTTAATCGAGAACCCTTCAAATAGCGATGTCCGCCACTTTCTGCCATCTTTAAAGAATCTTGGTAATATTGAAGCGCCAAATCGTATTTTTTTTGTGAATGATTATAAATTCCCAATAAATTCAAGAATTCTGATTGGAGCTTTGAGGAATTCGCTTCTTTTGCGACCTCCAGACCCTTCTGCGCCGTTCTCAGAAAATCGGTATGGTATCCTAATTCATAATACAGATCTGCAGAAATTTTCCACTTTAATTCAACCGGAATACGGGTGAACTTTTCGTTAAGAAATTTATCTAACGGAATAATGGAGGGTAGGGCCAACTGCAGATAGGCTTTGGTGTCTGTCAACAATTCTCTTGAAAACATTTTATCCCACATATAATCCTGGATGAATTTTTGGGTGTTGGTTTTAATCATTAAGACTTGCGCTTCAGTATTGGAACAGATTTGGGCCAATAATTGTTCTGATCGGGTTAGACCTTCGGGAATTGTAAAGGATTTCTTCGGATCAAACTCAACGATTTCTGTTCTCTCTGCATTTGAATGTTCTATCCACACAAGCCGCTTTAAGTTAAATAATTGGCGGAGCATTGGCGCAATATCAAAATCATCACTGCCGGAATATCCCATAATAACCAAAGTATTATCCTGAACTGCTTTTTCAACGGTGGCCCTTTTCGCAGGATCGAGGGTTAATACACTGTCTCCCTTCCCAAAAGAACTTAAGGTTGTCATAAGGGATTCGGTGGTTTTAATATTGGTGATTAAGTTGCGTTTTGCCCCATGGAGTTTAAACAGACGGTGTCGCTTTGAAACCGCTTCGAAATTTTCTCCTCCATAGCGTTTGAATTCCCTAGTTGTAATAATCGGGAGAATATTTTCATGTTCCTTAGGTTGAATGATGGTTACCAGCGCATGTTCTATTAAGTAATCGAAATTGGTGGTAAAGACTAAAGAACCATGTCGAATTACCTGCGCGAGAAAGAGATGAAGAAAATTCGGTTGGGTAAAATTATCAAAATAGTCCATGAATTCGAGGTCATAGTCGATATACTTTTGTATCATCTCGACGATCATTTCATAACGTAAAGTGTCAATGGATAGTAGATTTGATTTTTCTTCGGGAATGGTGCATAGATCCAGTAGATGTTGGGTAAATTGGGAAGCCGGGAGTAAATTTGAGGGGTTATCGATTGAAATACCCGCCCCCACGAAAAAGCTTAGTGTCTTTGGGTCTCGGAAAATTTCGTCCAGATTTCCTTCGAATTTTGAGTAAACTTGATGCATAAGTCAAATAGACGACAAAGTTATTGAAAAATGTTTTGCAATTTTTCATTTACCGATTAAAAACCCCACATACAATCCAAGATATAATTTTGGGTGTTGGTTTTGATGGTGATTACCAATTAATCATAAGGTAATTTAAAAGGGGAAAACTTTATCAATACTCATTGACATTTTTATATTCTTAATTCATATTTTGTCATTTTAAATTTGTCATTTCTAATTTGTCATTTCTATTATTGGGGGAAAAATAACGTGAAAATTGAAAAAAATTATGATATTGAATCAAAAATTGAAGCATTTATTGATATCTCAGAACAGGTAAGGTTAAAGTATCGCCCCGAGGCCTTACCTGAGACTCGGGAAAGATTGGATGATCAATTTTCAAATTATTGGCCGAAAACCAACTTTGAAACCGATGTCCTTCTCGCGAGTAATGAAGAAGGAAAACCTATCGCTTTTGTCGCACTATTGAAAACAGAAGCAGTCGAAAATCCGTGGTCTTTGAGCTATAATGTATATCCAGAATATGATACAACTGAAGTCGCAAATCTGCTGTTCCCGGAAATGATAAATATAGCGAAAGAACAAAAAGCACCTGGGCTAATTACATCTCACCGGATAGATCAAACTGATTTAAAAAAAGTAATTCAATCTCAGAATTTCATCGCTTATCATAATACATATATGTTATATTTGAAAAACCTGGACATTTTACCCAAAATCGCAATACCCATGGGATTTTCATTTGATAAGAGCAGTCAAATCACGGATCCAATCCAATACGTCAATGTAATGAATGAAGCCTATAAAAATTTTGAAGGATTTGTTCCAGATACCCCCGAAACAATTAAAGATTGGGAAATCATGGAGAAAAAACGCTTCAATATCGCTCACTATTATGCATATGAAGGAAAAAGATTAGTAGGCGCGTGTACCGTTGAAGATAATCTGGACGAAAACCGAAACCGACGTATTGATAGCATTGGGGTACTAGAGAAATATCGCAATAAGGGAATAGGATCGGCATTAATGAACATGGCATTGCACGATTTACATCAAAAAGGGAAAAAAAAGGTAAACATATGGACACAGGGAAAAACTACCATGGCGATTGGATTACCATTAAAATTTGGTTTTGAAATAGATAATCCCAATTCTTCAATCTTGTATAAACAAAAGTTTTAACTTTCCAATTTTAACCGCTAATCTTTTTATTACCGATTTTTTATACACATTATATATGTCAGACCATTTCTTTTGTTCGCGGTGTGGAAGTATTCTCCTCGATTACGCATCTCCTCCAAACCTCTGCCCTCGCTGTGGGGGCGTCGAGATATTCAATGTTGGAGGAGAAGGGGAGTATAAAGTACGAGATCTCCGGCGCGAACATCACGCTCCTTTTCGTCCAGATATTTTTTATCATAAGGATGCTTGAAAATTGTGAATTTTGCAAATTACTGATAGAAAATTATTGAATTATGATAAATTAGATTATGATAAATTGATTTTTTTAACTTGTGGATTATACACGACGGTCTAAACTTTCTCCACAATTGGGACAGTGTTTTCCCGTTGCAATTTTTTCCCATAATTTACCAAATTTTGGGGGGAGAGTTTCATCCAAATTAGCCAGATCCTGGGGAAGGATTTCGATCATTTTTAATCCATGCTGACGATAGAATTTTCGCTTCACATCGCTGTTTTTTAGGTACTTCTTATCGGACTTTCCAAAAAATTCAATGTACATGTCAATTTCAGGCAAAAACCAATCATACTTGAATTTCCTTTCGGCAGATTTCACTATTAAATCCTCGGGTTTATGTTGAATTCCGTTCCGATAAAGGAAATTGTCAATTAGGCACTCGGATAACGATCTTGCAATATCCCCATCCAAGCAGACGTACCGAGAGGGGTATCTGGATTCGTTCTTGGCAGTTTTACGATTTTTGCGCAAGAGATTAAGGAAAAGAACGAGTAAAACAACGGCACCAATAAGAGTGATCATAAACACAAGAAATGTTTGCGGATTCCAATCCATACCTCTGATTATAGGCAACGTTATTTAAAGGCAATGATCATGGCGATTTTTTAAGCAACTAAATTGCTAGGAATCCAAACACCCACTTGATCCAAAATTATTTTAGAATCCAAACTTAATATGAAAACGTGAGTATAACATCGAATGAGTTTAAGCAAAAAGTTCGGGAACTGCGTGATAAACTCGATTTTGAGAATGGAACTGCCCAAAAAAACAAAACTCTTCTCCTTACCTTGAAAGACTTATGTAGCACCGCTCTGGAAGAATCCGCAAATGACCAAAAAATGGTTGCTTTGATTCAAAAAGAATTAGATGCAATTACCAATGATATGACTAAAATTAGGGGCATTAGCCATACCGATGACCAGAAGAAGGATCAAGCCTACTCGGTGAATCAAAATATCTTCACACCCAGTCGCCCTACAAAAGATGCACTCACATCAATACAAGCGGGTGGTTTCGATCCAACGACTTCTCCCATCCTTCGTAATCTTCATAAACGGAAATCTCCAAAAAAAATGCGCAAAGTTGTAGAGCCCCCCCAAGTGATATCCCCAGATGAAAATTCCCCAGAATCAACCTCACATCATTCTACTTCAGCTACTGAAAGTTCTGCCAGTCCCACATCCCCTAATTCCGATCGAGATAAGACAGATAATCAAATCAAGAAATTGCAGGAATCCCTTGCCGGTTTCGAGGCTAAGCCATTTCCCGAAATGAAATCCTCAGATTCGCCCAAACAGGGTGCTAAATCGGATGTAGCCAAATACGACGATGCGAAGCTGATTATTTCTCAATTGGAGTTGGAAATTCCCCTCCACTTCACTAAGCAAAAATTTCAAATCGGACGGCAAATGTTTGATCAACCATCCGTTCAAGTTCAACTCCCAGATAACTTTTTCGAGTCAATTTTACCAATATCCTCTAAAAAAGACGGTCCTAAGGAACATTGTGTGATAGAACAAAAAGAAAAAGGTAAATTTTTCATATATGATAGGGGAAATGCCCAAAAAACATATTTCCAAGGCAAATTTCTAAAGAAGGAAAAAATCCCATTGAAACCGGGAGATGAATTCATACTGCCCGTCTTAATCAATGACCAAACAGCCTCATTATCGGTTGAATTTCAAGTATAAAATTATTGTTTATACCCACAATCACAGGATGAATTGGATGAATTGACCTTCCCACACATAGGGCAGAATGTTACCTTGGGAGAACCTCGGGATTTTCGTGCCATTCTTCTTTGGGAAATGCTCCCCACTTGATTAACTGAGGGTTCAGGAACTATTGCTTCTTCAGAAGGTTGGGAAGGTTCGACACTGACTTCTTCAGATGTCCCTGAAGATTTAACTTTATATTTTGGACCAAAAAAGCTTCCAACAAATTTGGGTTTAGCGGAAGATTCACTATTATCATTTACCATATTAATCATCAACGTTTAAATGTATACTCTAATGTAAGATAGTTCATTCCGATATTAAAATACTGTGGCCCAAATAGTCCCGACATAACCCTTTTTCCGGGAAAAAATGGAATGAAGAACACAGATTGGTAGTATTCGAAAAAATTGATAATAAGTTGAAAAAAAAAAACGAAACTATGTAAATTAATCTCAAGTTTAGACCCTTTTAATCATCTTTATCCTTCTGCTCTTTGAAGGATGAAATGAGTCGCTTCTTTTGAGTCGTGGTGATGGTTTTACGGGCATATAATTCCTTCAGAATCTTACGAAAAATCTGTTCTTGGGAAAGACCGGATTGATTTTCATAGGCGATCTCAACCGATGATCGAATGATGCTAACAAGGGTTTCAAATCCCAGAGTTTTATAGCCGGTTTCAATTGTGGGAATATTCCACTCCTCCAATATTCTGTCACGGATAAGATTTTGATACTCGTGATTAATTTCGAATCCAATTCCCTTACGATTTAAAATCCGCGTCAGTTTTAGAGTAGTTCCTGACCCCAAAAATGGATCCAACACGATTTCCCCTTCGGTTGAATGCATCTTGATTAAACGATACGGGATATCATCCGGGAAAGGAGCACTATGCCCGAAATGATTTTCGCCCTTTTGATTAATTTTGATGATGGGGCTAATATCATCCCAAATACAGCGAACCGCCCAATGACGCCATTCTTCTTTGCGTAACATACTTTGTTCCATTATTTCCTTGGGCACTTTCCGTGTTTTGCCTGCCTTAACGAAGGTAAATATCTGTTCAAAGCTTGTATTGGAGGCAATATTGGTTGGTCTCGGGTAACTTCCCCAAGAAACTGTATTAATATAGGGCGCTTTATCCCAATAATGCATTCCGCTTAAAAAGCAGTTGTTTTGGCGAAAAAAGGCCTCAATGTCATGCATAATATTTTGAATGACTCTGAAATTAAATCCCGAATCGGCTGAGGCAATAGGAAGGGGTTGGACGTTTATGCAGATTTTCCCGTTAGGCTGTAAAACCCGTAAACATTCGGTCCACACCCGATTGAGGGCAGAAATATATTCTTGATAGCTTTGACCGAAACCTATTTGTTCGCTCCCATAATCGCGAACGTTCCAATAAGGTGGGGAGGTTACTACCAAAGTGACCGATTCATCCGAAATCATCGACATTTTTTCAGCCGATTGAAAGTAGACGGTTTGATTGGCCACTTGTAACATGTTTTGGTCTGTGTCTGGTACTGCGCCGGCCATGATTATATATTATTCATATCCCAGAGCATTAATTTATTACCTTTAACCGCGAAATATACAGTATTATGCACCCACTACTAATTGCTTTTCTCGGATTACTGTTTGGTTTTATCATAGGGTACGCTATTTGGATTTTACTAACCTTTCATCCCTTGAAAACTCAAGAAATTTCACTGAAAAATCACAGTTTACCCGGCTTGCATATTTTTGCCTTCAAGGAACGGATGGTTAATAGCTATATCATTCAAACTTCGACCACTACAATTATGATTGATACGGGCATCGGTGAGAAAACGCTTCACGGTGTAGAATCCCTAGGGATTTCTCCAGCTGATGTAAAACATATATTCCTCACCCATTCCGACTATGATCACGCAGGAAATATTGCATCCTACCCCAATTCACCTTTATCTGTTGGTTCCGGTGAGGAACAACTCATTATAAAGAATGTACCCCGATTTGGGAAAAAAAACTTCAATGCATTTGGACGCGATGACTATGAGATAATCAATGAAGAGACTCCGATAACTGTAGGTGATATTACGATATTGCCGGTATTTACACCTGGGCATACATTAGGCCACACCTGCTATTTGGTTCAGAAACAATATCTCTTCACAGGTGATACAATGCGCATCCTTCCATGGGGAAAGCGGGTTCCATTTCTACGTTTCATTAATATGAATCACAAACAACAGCTAGAATCCCTGAGGAAATTAGATGAGTTTATGGAAACCAACAATGTGAAATTTCTTGGAACCGCCCACAGCGGAATTCAATGGTTGTGAAGAAAAGAGATAAGAATCGAATAATACCGAACAACTTAAGACTACATAAAAGGATTCACTTGTTTCAGTAATTTCAATCGAACTCATCCTGAAACTCCAAAAACAGCGATGGATTAGAAATTAATGCTCGTCCTATCATAATACCCTTCACATATTTTTCAAATAAACTCTTTCTTCTAGCATCAAGCCGATTTTTAATGTTGTATATGTCTTGTGGTGTTTTAATATTCCCATTTAAAATAAAGGGATATTCTGCATCCAGAAGGGGGTCCAAAAACCCCCAAATCGGTTCTTCATCCGATTGCTGTTTGGCATGCTTGAAATGAATTATAGGAGGATGTAATCGCTCATCATCTATTACAGACAAATTCTTAAGAACATCCACAAGCACTTTCATATTTACATCCCTCATGTGCATTCCAAGCCGGAATTTGATGCTCAGGTGATATGGGTGATCGGCGGATGTAAAGAAGGCCTTAACTAAATCCTGTAATCGCTTTCTACGTTTAATTAAAGCCGCCCCTTGACCCGCCGAGATGATCTGAGGATCGGGGCAGCCAACATTGAGGTTGATCCCAAAAATATGACTCTTATCTGGAAAATTTTTGGAAATAGTACCCAAATATGCAGGGAGCTTTCCCATATCCCGAATAGAATTCGTTAAAATTTGGACCCACTGATTTTGCCCCTCGATACGATAAAGATCTAATTTTTTTCTCGCTCGCACCTTGTTGGCCAGAATTTCCCGAAGTTGAATCATTTCCGTGTATGAATCAGTTGCCCCATTACATTTTCTTCGAAAGTCCCAGTTTGTTATACCTATCATGGGGGCGACATGGAATTCCATTTTGGTTCACAATTCCGTTATCATATCTTTGAACGCTTTAACTATCTCATAACCCGTTTCAGCAGATGCTGCCAAAGATTCTTCATAACCCTTAGTTTTATGATAAGAATCCCGCGGAATAATGTAACCGGATGCTCCCGTGGTTAACTCTAGTACGAGGGGGAAAAATTTGTCATTGAAATCTCGAATCTCCTTTTTAATGGCAATACCAAATTCACTAAAGGGTTCTCCCGGAACGCATGCGATTACGATGCTATTTATCCGAATTAGATATAGAGGTATTTCCAAATAATGCTTATTTTCTTCCACTCGATATCCCATAACAGTCAGATTGAAGCCTTGAAACATTTCGATCTTGGCCGGATCCGTGATTTCGACCCGAATTTTTTTAGCAACCAGTTTGAGAACGCTGTTGGAGTCTTGGGGGTGAGCGATAAGTGATAAATCCTCATTACGCAGGGACCGAATAACATCTGCCGCAGTTTGCTGTCCGACTTTCTCGGCCTCGTAGCGTTCCCGAACCTCTTGATCAAATATGCAATTCCAGGGATTAATATTTCCAGCAGTCCCTTGGCCAAAGATCAATAGCGAATTCCAGGGTAATTGAAACGTGGATTTCAATATTCGGTTGGTATAATGGGGCCAATCTTGGGAGATTAGGTAATTTTCTTCACCCAAGGCTACACAATGATTGGCTAAATTATAAAAAATAGCCCGGACATTTTCCCCCTTGATATTACCATCCTCTTTCAGAAATAATATTGAACACAATTCACGATCCACCAACTGGGATGCTGGATCCTCGTATCGTCGATTGTGTCCCACTTCGGTGGTAGTTTTATTGGCTTTGATCACGGTGGGTTGCAAATTTTGAAGCGCCCCATAAACGGAACTGGCAATAACTCGCTTTAAATATGGCACACCGTATTTCACATACCACCCCTTATCGATATTGTGGGGTTTCTTAACCTTTTTATAAAAAAAATCCAATCCTTCCACAATCCGTTGACTGGAATGCGTGTGAATTGCGTGGAGAATGATATTTTCTTGCTTCACTATACCCCTCGTCAATTTCTCGGCAATTTGTCCAATGTCCGTAGCAATTTCTTCGGTTATCCATAGGAGATCGCAAACAATTAAAGCTATATGCATGTCTGTTTCGGTATCTTTAAACAGCATACACCGTGCAGACACCTCATCATGGATTCCTTGGGCATTCTTTTTCCTATTTTCATAGCCCCCCAAGGGAGTACCCAAAGGAGGTGTTATTGTTACTCGCGAAAATCCTACCTCAAGCATTTAGATCACTTTCTCCGTAATTCATTTTCTTTATACTTCTTCCTCTTTAATCTTCTTTCTCGTTATGGTTCTTTTTCTTTACACTTCACTTTTTTGACTTTGAAAAAGATCCTGTGCCCGTGACTGCATTGTTTCATGAACCTTATCCAAATCCTTTTCGATATAGTAGAAAACGGGAATCCAAAGGACAACATTCAGTCCCCAGAAGAAAACAGCAGCCCACATTGCACCCTGCAAACTCACAGCAGCGGTTACTAATCCTGCAATTATTGGACCCACTGTGTGTCCAATCAAATCCATAAATGAAGCCAATCCTATCATGGTAGCTCGATGCTCGGGAAGATTAATATCGGTTAGGGTTGAATGCCAGTTAGGTCCTACACCTTGATTAACGAACATTAATAGAACCAAACTTCCCATCGCAATTGTAAATCCTGGAATAGACAATGCATCACCCATTGAGGCGCCATCTGGTAAAACATAATCCATCAGCAGGAAAATTATAAAGAAAACAATCGGAAACGCATTACAGATCAACGCAATCATAACTTTTGCCCTTCGATCCTTCTTAAATAAGCGATCACCTAAAAATCCGAATATTAGAGCTCCTCCAATTCCAAAAATGAAAGCAACCAGAACAATCAAGCTAGTCATCTCACTATCCATATTTCGGATATCTTCCAAATATTTGAAGATTAGGAAGAAGATAATCCCCGAAGGAATACAATCCACAAAATTAGTGATTAACCAAAAATTGGATTTATTTGTCCACATTATCTTAAAATCTTTCATTTTCAATCTATAACTGTATTCCGCACCCTCTATGCCTTGGAATTCCTTCTCAGCACCTCCCCGCTTTGGTTCCTTAGTCCAGATCAATCCGATAGCCAGGAATAAACTAATAATTCCGACGATTAAATAAGCTGTTCGCCAAGTGTCACCCATCATACCTCCTAAAAGCATGCCCACCAATTGACCAAGTGTCATGGCTACTGTTATGTAAGCAAATGCTGCTGTGCGTTTCTCAGGCTTGGCAGTATCCCCGACCATACTAAAAATTGTAGGCACGATAGCGCCGATTCCGATTCCATTCAGGGCACGTGTAATAAAGAAGATTGTGTATCCAATTTCTCCATCAGGAATAAGTATTGTTCCGATTGAAAAAATAGCGTAGATTGAGGTTCCTCCAAAACAAATCCATTTTCGTGCAGTTTTATCTGCTAAAATCGCACTCCCAACCATGGAGACCCCTGAAAGAAACATAAAGACCGATGAGATGATACTCATCTTGGGAACAAGGTCTTTATCTATGGATCCAAAAAATGTTAAAAGATGTGGGTTTAAAAATGGACCCAGTAGATTTTGATCCGCATAACTAAAGAGCAATATGAAAAAAAACAAAATAATGGTACTACCCATTGCAATCTTGGATTTAGTATTGTTTTCCATAATACTGCTTCTGTTCTTAGAGAATATCAATGTTTTTTGAGTCGATGGGTTTTCGGTATTTTTTCATAATCCTACAAAATATATTCAAAATATCAACTTTTTTATACCCAATTTTTATTGATAGGTCTAGGAAAATGATCCCAACCAATAGAAAACCATCAATATATCTCTGGTGCACATCAATTTTTTTGATTTTCATTGCCTCTTTCTCTATTGGATTTACATATTGGATGTATCCAACTCTAGTACCCATGTATGGAGGTGGGGAACGCTTCAATTTAGCCGAATATAACAACTATACCGAAAATTTTCCCTTCAGTGCAGCAACAAACCTTTCTATAACTATGGAAGCCAATGATACGGTTCAAATATTGATAAATAATGAGAGTGTGTTCAATGGAACCTTTTACCAACTCGAAATTGAAGGAAACAGGGTTATATTGATTACTCTAAAATCTAATTCTCCGGTGAGCGGCAGGTTTACCTTAAGGCAAGAATCCCCAATGTATATGGAGATATTTTCAATCGGCGCAATGTTACTTGGCGTGATATCCCTACTCATGAATTTGTATTTCTACAAGAAGAAGTGAGGAAGAAGTAGGAAAAGAGCAAGGAAAGAAATAATATAACGATATTGGCACACCAGACGAAAAACTAAAGTAGCAGCAGATTAAAATAATTCTATGAGAAAAATTATAATCATTCAGCATTGTCAATCGGAGCACCATATAAATAATATGACGGGGGGCTGGACCGATACTCCACTTACGAAACTGGGAAGAGAACAGGCAAATCTTGTCGGTCTAAGACTAAAAGGAGATATCAATACGGATTATAACCCAAAAAATTACGCCATATATTCCTCCGACCTGAAACGGGCTTGGCAAACTGCAGAAATAATTGGAAAGCATCTAAATTTACCAATCGTTTCAGATAGGGGGCTTCGGGAAATAAATACCGGAATTGCTGCAGGAAAAACCAAGGAATGGGCGAAGGCACATAGAAATCCCCGAGATAAGAATAAATTTGACTGGGAATATAAAGAATTTCCTCAGGGGGAAACTTGGAGGCAATTCTACCGCAGAGTTTGCTCTTGCATGGAAAAAATATTTGATTCCGAAGACAAAAATTTGATTCTTGTGACTCACGGAGGAACCTTAGCCTATATTGTCGCTTGGTGGCTGAAATGTGAGGAAGATATGATGGCCAAGTGCTATTTTATTGCGTCTCCGGGAAGTATCTCCATCCTACAGGAAAGTAATTACTACATTGAGCAACACATTTTAAGTATTTTCAATGATACTTCCCACCTAAGTGAACTTAAGACCTAATGAAATTAGGTTAAGCGATTAATGATCTTAAGGTGCATTTTACTTTTTACGATCATCATATTTTCCCCGAGCTTGGATCCCCGATTTTGAAAAAGATTCCCCCACCCTTTCATAAAACGGGGCAGAAACAATTTAGCATCGATTGCGGATGCCATATATGTATTAACATACAATCCGCGGGGGTCCAATTGCTTATACAATCGGGGGAGTCCCATTGGTGAACTCTCAATAATCACATTTTTACCGGCTTT
>JABCSI010000103.1 GCA_018238965.1 Promethearchaeota archaeon | reverse complement strand
TTTCCGAAATTCATCCCCTCCCTGAAGGAAGGGGTCTTCTTTCGAGAAGAGATAAGCAAACTAGTCTACATTATTCTACTTTTAATCACAACAACTTTTTTATTCCTTTTTTGTCTAAATTATAGTTATGGAAAACAAAAAACCGGTAGTTCTTCTTGTATCTCCCGTGTTTCGTGAAATCGCAAATCACCCTAAGGTCTCCAAACCTTTGAGGGATAAAATCCAATCTTTACATAAAGAGCTAACTGAAATTTCCAACCTAATTACGAATCCCACCCGATTTCCATCAACTGAAGACATATCGCAGCAAGTAGATCAAAATCAAGTGGATTTCATTGGATGTCACTTGAGTCACCCAATTTCCGAACAAACGGTGAAGATTCCTTCGATTAAGGGTATATCCACGAGTACTTCAGGATACAATCATGTTTTTCAAGAACCAGGGGTTCTTATTACCCATACTCCATCCATTTTGGATAAAACGGTGGCGGATTTCACCATTGCTATCATTTTAGCGAATTTACGAAATGTTATCGGTTTACATAATTTCCTTTGGGCGGAACAATGGTCCGCAGACCAAAAATGGGATTTGGATGAGAATTTGAATAGCACATTGGACAATCTGACCCTTGGTATTATTGGGTTGGGTGAAATCGGTCGTGAACTTGTCCGTCGGATTGCCCCCTGGGGAATAGAAATCGCCTATTATGATATTCAACGAAATACTGCCCTCGAACACCAATATCAAAATTTAAAATATTATGAGAATATCGACGATGTATTGCGATTAGCTGATGTGGTTTCACTCCATGTACCGTTAAACAGTCAAACAATGGGACTCATTGATAAAACCCGGTTAAAATTAATGAAACACCAAGCCCTCTTGGTTAATACTGCCCGGGGTCCGATCATTAATTTCGCAGATTTAATTCAACTTTTGAAATCTGAAGAAATTTCAATCAACCTAGCCTTTGATGTTTATGAAGAGGAACCTCTTTCGCCGCAAATCTTGCAAGAGTTTAAGGAAATTCAGATAATTCAACCGGATCTGCGGTTTGTATTTATTCCCCACAATGCAAGTTCGGATGCCGACACCCGAGCTCAAATGAGTATAATTCTTCTGGAAGATTTGCTTACCATGGTAAACTCGCAGAATGTAGAAGATTTGCGAACCTTGCGCTTAATTCCGTCCTTGCGATATTTACCACAACCATTAAAAGAACAGCAAAAAAAAATCCCAGAACAAGAAAATCTTGCTATCGACCAGTATCGAATATACCATTGGTGGAACAAAAAATTAGAGCAGTAATCGGGAGATCGCACTAAGTTAGATCCCGATATAGTTGATTGTGGGTACCACGTGTATAATTGGCATCCCAAATCTCCTTAGGTAAGAATTTACCTCCGGTAAACCACAATACATGGGTCGACTGTTCCATGGCATTAGTGAGGTTATGATCACGAATATAATGGCTATACTCTTCTGCAGCCATTAGATGAAGTGGTCCCAAGAGAGGTCCCGCACTGGAAGGTTCAATTTGAATCTGTTCGCTATCCCATAGCATGGCAAGAAGTCCAAAAAGATCATCGTCATCTACCGTATAAATCCCGCTCACTAAGGATTCCATTATTTTTCCTACGAATTTCGATGGACGGGCGCAGGCGAGCCCATCTGCTTCTGTATGGGCGGATATTCCGAAATCTTCAATTGATATCTCATGATGCTTCTGTGTCAACAAACCTAATAACATACTCGGACAAGCAACTGGCTCGACGAAGAAGCAATGCACATGGTCTCCAAAAATTGTTTTCAGACCATACGTAATACCACCAGGAGACGTCCCAACACCACAGGGTAAATACAAAAATAATGGATGGTCTTGATCGACTGGAATGTTTTGAGCATCCATTTGGGACTTTAATTCAAAGGCTGCAACCGCATATCCATAGAAAAGATCATAGGATTGTTCATCATCAATAAAGAATACCATTGGATCTTCTTCAGCGGTTTCCCGACCCACTTTTACTGCCTTGGTATAATCACCATCGATTTCGACGATTTTGACCCCATTGGATCGCAGTTTTTCCTTTTTCCACTGTTTTGCATCATTGGACATATAAATCTGGGTTTGAAATCCTAATTTCTGAGCAATCAATCCAATGCTAAGCCCTAGGTTGCCTGTACTACCCACTGATATAGTATATTGGTGGAAAAAGGCTTGAAATTTAGATTCGGTTATTTGTAAGCATGAAGAATTGTCTGTAAATTGCCATTTTTCACGGAGAAGCCCATCAGCTATGCAAATGACTTCATATATACCTCCACGGGCTTTAATTGAGCCCGCCACCGATAATTCATTATCGAGTTTTGCGTAGAAATTACCATGGAGAGATTTTTTTCCAAATTTCTTTAATTTAGTTTGGATCTTAGGAATGGGTTTTAGGTGAGATTGTATTCTCCCTTCGAATTGAAGGGTTTCGGGATAGAGATGTTGAAAAAGGGGTGCAAATCTTAACCAGCGGTTTTCTGCATCCTGCAATTGGGTGGTTGAAACGGATACATTGTCCTTGATAAATTCATAGCGTGCGAGTTTTGGATTAAACCAGAATACAACCTTTTTTTTTAAAAGTATGGAAAGCAAAGGATACTTATCTTTCCAACTACGGATATCCATTCCGAGTATATTTTTCGGGGTAGTCATTAATTAACCGATAACATAATAAAAGTAAAAATCTTTTTCATCATGAAAAAATAAAGTAAATGTGAGTGAACCCCTCGATGCCTCCATCCATTAAAAAATTGGGCGAAAAGCTACAAGATCCGGATCCCCGAGAACAAATCAAAGCGCTTAAAACATTGGGAAACCTCCGATCAAGCGAATCTGTAAACTCTATACTTCAATTATTAACCGACGATCAAGATTACAATGTGCAAATCGAATGTATCAAATCCTTGGGGAAAATCCAAGAGATCCAAGCAGGGGATAAACTCCTAAGTTTAATTGATCATGATGACATCCCGATCTTGATGGAAGTCGTAATTGCCCTTGGAAAACTCATAGAAATTGGATTTACAAAAGGTTTAGCCATTCTTGAACAGAAATTAACTCATGAGAATTATCGGGTGCGGAAATTTACCATCGATGCGCTCAGTACCTGTGGCGGCGATTCATCAATTGAAAAACTATTTTTAATGCTTCAAAATGAAGACCTTTCGGTTGAAATGCACGAACAAATCACCCTTTCAATTGGGAAAATTGGTGGATCTAGAGCAATAGAAATACTGCAAAAATTACTAATTCCGTCGGATCTCTTCCCAAAATTATCGGTGGAAGTTCGAAGGGCGGCAATCCATGCCTTGGGGCAAAATAAGAACCCTGTGGCTTTGGAAATTTTAGGTAAAATATATAATGACAAACAGGAAGTTAAAATCATTCGGAATTATGCGGAAGAAGCCATTAAAATGACTATCACGGGGGCTAAAGAATACTTCTTGCAGATAAGAGAGCGAGCAGAAAATATCCTTCGAGGAAAATAAGGGATAAAAAATGAGCACCAAGAACCCCAATCCGAAAATTCGGAGTTTTATCGCTATCGAGATTCCGAACCCAAAGACTCTGGAAAATATCGTAACCTACCAAAATGATCTTCAACAATCCATTGGACCATTAAAATTGGTTGATTCCTCCCTAATGCACATAACTTTGCGATTTTTGGGAGATATTTCGGAAGAAAATGCACGGAAAATTTATGAATTTCTCGAATTAAACATCAATAACCGCTTTTTTTCAAATAACCAATCCTACGAAGGGAAATTCAAAGGAGTCGGGGATTTTGGACGAAGAGTATTCTTCATTGAAATTCACCATGTAAATGATTTACTTCAGGAAATTTTTTCAAAAATTGAAGAATTTCTCGCATCCATTCCTGAAATTTCACCGGAAAAACGTCCGTTTAAACCCCATCTAACCATCGCCCGCGCAAAACGGAAAAATAGGACCTCTCAAAGAAAGGAACCAATCAACCAAGGACAACGAAGTTACAGCCAGGTAAAATCCGAATACGCAGATATTTTATTTGGTCCGTGGACTATTTCCAGGATTGTTTTGAAAAAATCCGTATTGACACCTCAGGGTCCTATCTATTCGAATTTAAGCTACCCATTGGATTAAGTATACTTTTTGATGCCTTTTCGATATTGTTCCCGTAATTGTCGCCCCAATGCAGGAAGAAGAAAGAGATTTACAATTAGTAATGCCCCTACTGTACCTATACCAAAACTCGCGAATAATTGAAGTGCAAAACCAACTAAGGCAAGTAATACGAATACAACTTCAACGCCAAGCTGCGATAATCCATACAAAAGGAACATTCTTGCATATTCCTTGCGAGATCTGAATGTTAACTGGGTGGCTGCAGATTTTGTAAATGAGTAGATCTGAAGTGTGGGACTTACCAACAAATATACACCCAAAAACATATCATTAAGAAGGAGAAATTCCATTTGATTGAATCTGGATACAGGGAGAAGGTCTGAAAGACTCGATTGAAGCAAAAAGGATGCGATTATCAAATAGATCCAAGAAGATAACAAGAGAATGAGCCTTCTGATGGGTAAACCAAACAATCTTACCCTCTTATTCACAACAACATATCCACCAATCTTAAATATTGAGGGAGGAATCAACAATAGTAAAATCACCCCTAAGGAAGAAAATTGCCATGAAATTGTCCCAAGGAACCAAGGGGGAAGAAGCAGAAAAAGTAAACAAGCAAGATTAATGACGAGGCCGTTGAGAAATTGATGTTTCCAGAAGGTTTGATAATCAATAGAAGAAGAAAAATGTGAAGAATCGGACCCGGATTGAGTAAAAACACCCGTTTGCAAATAACCTTGGGTTTGAAAATATAGATAAATTCCAAGTAGAAGAATGCCCGTATATAATGTTCCTAAGAGACCGATAATGAAAATCATCCCTAAGATTTGGTTGATGCGATTTTGGGGAGAATTTATCTTTTGAATTGGCGGTAATTTCAGCTCTTTACCCATTCGATTAGAAATTTGTCGTATGAAGTATATAACACTGATTCCACTAAAGAATCCCACGATTCCTGAAACAAGAGTGATATTTAGCATTATGTTGCCAAAACTCCAACCGAGATAGAAGAGGGATGCACCCATCCCACCATACAGGAAACGACATTTTACTAAAATTGGCTTCTCCTGCTCCCGAAGAAATTGTTGATCATGCAGTAGGCTTGCCAGAATCTCAGGATAATCATAGATATAGAGAAAAAGGTAGATGGCGAAGCCATTAAATAGGGCAAAAATAAAGTCGATCAGTTGCAAAATCTCCGGATTATTACCAAATATATCGCTGGATTGGAGAAACAGAAAGGTAAATTTCCCAACTAGAAGGACAATGATGCACAACAAGGCAATAATCTTATACCGAAAGACATGGGAATTTCGAGGAAGTATTATATGAGACGAATGTTCAGATTCAGATTCAAGGGATTTCATATTTGATAAACTCCAAATGAAAATTAATTTTAAAATACGGGTGAAGGCTTAAAAATCCCTTCGAAATTGGGAAAGATCCCAGTCAGAAATTTTAGGTTTAAAATTGATTGGATATGGAACTCAAAACGAAAAAGGAAGAAAAAGGAAGAAAAAACCTATGGTAAACTAATTGGGGTTTAGGGCTTGATCGACCGGATAATCATCCAAGAGAATGGCCTTGAGAATTTCGTTGAATTCCGCATGATTATTTTCAAAATAATTAAATTGATCAATAATTGTTTGTTCATCATGCTCTTCCAATATCAAAAGGATGAAAAATCGCAATCCCTCAATTTCAAAACTCTGAATTGTTCCCGAAATTTTAGTAAAGGGATCTAGCCTATCGGAGAATTCAAAAGTATTCAAATTTTCATCGATAATACGATATTGAGCCATTTCATACAAAATTAAGATTTTCTTTTTGATTTGAAGGGTAATGTGATCGAGGAAATATGAACCGAGCTCGATACCGTTTTGCTCGAAGATGAGCAATGCCATAACATTATCCATCTTTTTGACCATGTCATCAACGAATTTCTGAATCGCGACCGTATGATCATAGAGAAAATAGATTCCTTTGGAAATGGCGTGAATAATTGATTTCACTGCAAAAATTGAAGTCTCGTAGTAATGGATCTCAAAGTTTTCCTGCAAAGGTTTCAGCATATCCTGTAACCGTAATCGATTGTTCACTATGGTTGGATCCTCTTTTAACTTGGGGTCAAACTTATGATATAAAATCATGATAGGGATAGAGTATTTCATTTCTTTGAAAAAAGCCAACACCTCTTCGAGAAATTTATATGCCTCTTCGAAGCGTAAACTATCTTGAATATCAATTACGAAGTAAAGAAGATCAATACCACTGAGATATCGGACTTTGTGAGCCAAATATTCGTCGACATATTTCCGTTGTCCACCAAAATCGTTCTGATATATTATGTGATCGAGAAATTGAAAGCTAGACCTTTCAACCTTAAGCGTGGGCTTCAATCCCTTTACATGAGCAGGGACATCGAATTTTTTCCTCATTGCGGTCAAAATACTCGTCTTTCCCGCATTATCGAGCCCCAGGAGGGCAATTTTTTTATCTGATACCACTTTATTTCTCACTTTTGATTTTTTTATTTATTATTATTAATTTTGTAACTTTGGAACTTTAATAGATGTCGGTAAATAAATGCTCGCTGATTCTATTATTAAAATGATTTTTTAATATTGATTATATTTTCTAGGATGATCTCTATGACTTCACTTTTCAGCGAACGTTTAATTGCCCAAATCAAACAAAAACAATCCATCATCTGTGTGGGGTTGGATCCAAGGATTCGGGGAAAATCTTCTATCCCAGAGTTTCTCTTAAGCCAAGTCAATGACAATTACAATGATGCCATCTGGGAATTCAATCGACGCATAATCGACGCAACAATTCCCTTCACACCTATTTACAAACCGCAAATTGCCTTTTACGAGAAATATAACGCATTGGATGCACTGAAAAAAACCATTGCATACATTCGTGAAAAGGGAGCTTTAGCTTTGCTGGATGCAAAACGCAATGATATTGGATCAACATCTGCTGCCTATGCCCATAATGTATTTGAATTTCTGGAGGCGGATGCAGTTACTGTAAACAGTTATTTCGGCATTGACGGAGTTCAACCATTTTTAAATTATGTTCCTAAGGGGAAGGGAGTAATTATTCTTCTAAAAACTTCTAATCCCTCGAGTGGTGAATTTCAGGATCTTTTTGCCTTGGATCTCCCTGAAATTTCCGCAGATATTACTGAATTTCAAGTAAAAAACGTAACAGTAGTTAGAAATTTTATTCACATGGCCCGTTTGATGAAAAAATGGAGTCAATCTCCTACAATAATGCATGTTGAACAGCCTATTGGCAAAAACGGTTTTACAAGCCTTGGAGGGGTTGTGGGCGCTACTTACCCCACCCAATTGAAAGCTATCCGCGCCGAAGCCCCTCACAATTTTATCCTTATTCCGGGATACGGAGCTCAAGGAGGTAAAGCGGAAGATATAATCCAAGGAGTTAATGATCAAGGACTTGGGGCAATAGTGAGTGCTTCCCGGTCAATAAATTTTGCTTATCAAAGCTCCACATACAAGAACCAATTTAGTGAAGAGGACTTTGATAAAGCCGCAGGTCAAGCTGCCAAAGATATGCGAGATGATATCCGTACGGCATTGGAATCGGCGGGTAAATGGAAGTTATAGATATGGAAAAGAGTAAAATTCTTGAAAAAGCGAAAATGGAATATGCACTCGGATGCTCATATCTGGAAGAAGAAAATTATCCCAAGGCTCAGAAATACTTTGAAAGCGCAATCCAATTGGATCCACTCTACAAAAGTGCATGGAATAATTTGGGTGTGTCATATTTTAGCGCTAATCAGTTTTCTGAGGCAGAATTTTGTTTTTCCCAAGCTTTGGCATTAGATCCAACCAATCAAGCCGCGCTCCTCAACATTTGTAAAACTTTGTTGGCGTTGAAGAAACTTCCCCTTCTGTCTGAAAAATTGGGTTTTTTCCAAGATAAATATCCCGATAATCCAGAAATCCCCCACATTCGTGTATCATTCTATGAATTAAATGAGGATTATGAGGCAGCTGTCATTTTTTTGCAGAATTATCTTACCGGCCATCCCCATGAGAAAGAATTTTATTTTCACTTGGCTAATTTTCTTGAAAAATCAAACAATATTCCCGAGGCAATTAAGACGTTGGAAACCGCATATCGGCAATTTCCAAGTAATACGACCCTTTTAAATGATCTTGGGTTGTTATATGAATCCGTAGAAGATTTTTCTAAAGCCGAATCCATGTACCAACAGGCATTGGATGTTGCCCCCAATGATGCCCTTCTGTGGGGAAATTTAGGCAACCTTTATCAGGAAATGGACCGAACCGAGGATGCAATCAAATCCTACAGAAAAGCCTTGGAAATAAACCCCGAAGAGAGCGAAATCCTCAATAATTGGTGTGATATACACCTACAAATAAACCGAATCGTCGATATCGCACCGGAAATCGAAAAGCTGGAAAAAATGAATCCGGAAAATGTCTTCATTTTGGATACCCTATATCAATATTATCGACAAAATGATGATGTACAAAAGACTGATTCATACAAAAAGGCGATCCTGAAGCAAGATCCTACATATTTCCAATAGATAAATGTAGAGTAAAAAAGTGTAAAGAAATTTACACTGCAGTCCAAAATTGGGCTCTGCCGCGCTTTTCCGTTCGGAGAACAGCATTAGCTTCTTCCAATTGGCTCATCACACGCCAAATTTCCGAATTGCTTAACTTGAAATATCTTTTAAGCTCAGGGGTGCTGATCTCTTGATCATTGAGTAAGCTAACCACAATTCGCTTAATTTCATCATAGTCCATTATATTTGCATCCACTGCCGGTGCAGGATTTGAAGGCTGTTGATCTTCCATCTTATCCATTTGTAAAATGAGTTCCGTTGCAATTTGGTTCAAGCGCCAGATTTTGTTTGAGAGATCTCCAGGTTTCAAAAATAAACAGCACAATTCCAATCCCCTGGGAAAAGCCACGATGTAAAAATCTTGGTAAAGGATTGCCAATGGCTGTAAACTCTCATCTCCACCGCGGAAACTCAAATAAAAATTCATAAGGAAATTTTCCATGTCTATCTCAAATTCAGCATCTTGAAATTGCCGATACCATCTAATATTTGGCCCCTCAATCATGTCAAACCCGATGAGAGCCGCCCCAATTATTTCATTTTCTGTAAAATTCATTTTTTTTAATTCACCGTTAAATTTTCTTTTTGTTCCTTAATCATTAATTTTATTCGCTATGTTTCCGGGCAGTTACATGATTCATAAGGGTGTTGATTAATTCTAAGATATTTCTTCGATTATTGTGATCAATTGCAACCATGGGAAATGTAGGAATTTGCAAGACATCTTCAACCCGTTTGGGTGACATATGCCCGGGTAAATCCTGTTTGTTTGCAATTGCCACGATTTCACAGCTATCTTCCACAATTGAGCGTGAATGTTCCAGTAATTCCTTGGTTGTCAATACATTTTTCGGAGATGAATCGGTTACCACAAAAATAATATCGCTTCCGTGAACATATTTAGACAAATGTTGTTTAAGATAGGCCTTTTGACCACCAAAATCCCAAAGCTTTACGTTATTCCCTTCAATAATTGTTTGACCTAAATTAAATCCCATTGTGGGGGAGTATATATGATTATTAGTTTGTTGCCCCCTCATGAGCTTCGTCAAAGTGGTTTTTCCTACTGCAGGAGTGCCAATGATGGATATTTTGGCAGCGGGAAGATTAACTCGTCGAGTAAATTGCTTCATTCCCATAAGCGGAGAAGATGATTTGGATACCATATAAGAGTCTCACCACGTAAGTCATTTTAGGAATCGATCATTGTGGTCGATTTTCCTAATCGACTGTGATTACCGTCTAGAAAGAAAAAAGCACAGATGGGTCTTATAGCTGGATGATATCTCCAGAAGATCTCTTTCTTTTCTGGATGTCATCCCTATAATATCTTTATTTTTATACAGTTAACGTTGCGAGGAGAAGTAAAATCTTATCAGAAACTATTAAGCATTGGCACTCATTTCATTCCATAGGAATATGCCGACGAACGATGACCCAGTAGAGGAATTCACTCTTTCCCATTCTTCAAGGATAATCGAATTACTGAAGCAATTTAATCAAGCGATTCCCAATGCGATTTCTGGTCCCAATTGTGTGGATCCCGAGGTGTGTAATGGAGATTGCTGTTTCGTCCATTTGGATGTTCCCCGTGCCCTGGTCCAACATTATGTTGACCACGGGTGGGCAACCCTAGACAATTTTCGCCGAGGAATCACCTTTGCCTTTGAACCAGTAATGGATTTGACCACGTTAAAATGCCCTTTTTTTGATGCAAAGATCAACGGATGCGGACTCCATTTTTCGGGTGTAAAAATCCCCCAATGTTGGGTGTATCCCACTGGTTTAGATCCGCTAGATATCAATACCACCTGCAAACGAGCAGAAGGTTGGTCGATCGTAGATTCTTCTCGGGCAAATTCAGCCCAGAAAATTTTAACGGAGTATATGGAACTCTGCAAACAAGAAGCGGAATATGAACAATCCCTCAACCAAATTACGAAACGGTTAGAAAAAATGATGCCAACTACCTTTTCAAGTCTAAAACCCTCCCAGTTGGCTGGTATTCGGGACGGTTGGGACAAATGGGGAGCCATGATTGAAGAGGGTTGGCAACTTGGATTACGGACCCTCTGTAACAAGATAGAATGTTCATTCTCCTATTTCGAGTGCCCACGAGTATGCAAGGAGTTAGATTCCAAGATTTTCCAATTATTGAAAGACCTTGTTCCAGATTTTGTTAGATCACGTGGATATAAACCGCACATCTTGTTTATTGATCTTTTTTCGCGATGATTTAGCTGTTCGTGATTTCGATCCAATAGGGGGAGAAGTATCCCCGATCTATTTTCACCTGCATATTGCTTAAATCGTTTAAACTTGGAGATTTAAATGTGATTCGGGGGAAAAGCATCCTTCATTCTTTATATATTCCCCCCGATATCTATTTCTTACTCTTAGGAGAAAAATATTATGAAAAGTAAAAAAGTCGTTTCTTTAATGATACTCTCATTTTTGGCACTGGGCTTGGCAATTGGAACCCCTGCAGTTGTAGGCCTTGAGGGAGAGATCATTCCCTCAGAAAATCAATATCAAGGGACGATTGCCGGTAATGAAACAAATCAGTTTCGATTCAAAAATCAAATTAATTTCCAACTTCGAACAAATGTTTCCATGGATCTAAACATGGATGTAGATTGCGATCAAATTAGTAACAAGGATCTCAGCTTGAATTTAAATACGACCGAAGATCGCGATTTGAATATACAAGCTGGCGGTGATCGCTCAGAACTCGGATTAATGAAGGGAAATATCGTCCAAACCCGAAATGAATATACACATTCCTATGCATATGCAGAGATGTATCAATACAGTGAAGGTATTGTGCTCGATCTTGAACTTGACGGTACAGGATCTATGCAGGCAGAATTGGGTATTGCTACCACCGATTCTTTGGCTACATGGGCCTATTTCGATGAATCCAATTATGAATTTGTAGCCGTGCAATCCACTTATGAGAATGGCTATTTATACGCCGAAACGGACCACTTCTCCATTTGGACGGTTTTGACTCCAAATATTACAGAAGGGCCAATACAAAATGTCTCAATTTCTCAAAATCAATACCAAGCTCGTTTAACCGCCAATCAATCCTATCAACTCACTTTCCGAAATCGGTTTAACTTTACCTTCATGGGAAATGAAACAGTAGATGTGGATGTGAATGTTGACGTGGATGCTGTGGGAGAACGTGAATTCGGAATGGTACTTAACTCTACCCAGACCAGAACCATGACTATGACGATTAATGGCTCAGCCGAAATGTATCAACTGACCAATGGAAGCGAAGTGGCAGTGCAGACACAGGACCAATACCGCTACAGATTCTTAGAAGGTATCGTGATTGAAGTTGAAGTGAATGATACTGAACCGTCACTTAAAACTTGATCATTTCTGTCTACCAGAAAATCTCAAGCCCCATAAGGGCTCACTCGCAACGGAGAGTGGCTCTTGCGGTTCTCCCATAT
>JABCSI010000340.1 GCA_018238965.1 Promethearchaeota archaeon | reverse complement strand
TATCATAATTACAAGAGTCTTATGATTGATCAACTTCCTTACATTTCAATTAACCAAAGCGCCATCTGCGTGCCCATGACCGACACATTAGCGCTCACACTAGACATAAAAATTTTGCCCGACCGAAATACCCCCGTGCGCCCTTTTTACGGCATATGGCTTCTTGATGTTTCGGGATCGATGAGTGGAAATCGAATTCAGAGAGCCAAAGAATCACTAATAAAGCAAGTGGAAAGTTTACCTGCAGAAACTAACTTTAATCTAGTCTTATTTCAATCTACCGTCAAGGTAATTATCCAGAACGAGACTATATCCAGCCAAACCAGACCACGCATCATTGAGCATATTGAGCAAATTTCTGCAGTGGGGGGAACCGCTTTGCACGGTGCCCTAAAACAAGGCATAAAGATGGTTCGGGATTATGAGGGCCCCCTAACTAAGAAAATAATCCTGATTACCGATGGAGAGCCTGGTGATGTTCGAGTAAAAGTTGGGGACCAAGATGATTCAAATTATAAACAGTACTTTAACCTGGCCCACGAAGCCTTGGAGTATAAAGCGTCAATCGATACCGTCGGAGCGTTGGGAGAGCATAATGTATATCTTCTGTACGAAATTGCCAAATTATCGACTGGGAAATATATCTTCGCGAAAAATGCCGATGAGCTAAAGACTAAAATGTTAATTGCAACTGAGCAAACAACCCGCATTATGTTTTCCCAACCTTCATTGGAGGTATTTGCCGTTGATGGCAAGGTAACAGTCGATGACGCTGTTCAATACAAACCTACTATCATCAGAATGCCTTTTGAAAAGATTCCAGCCAAGCTAAAACGGTACAAGTACAAAACATGGCTTCGGTCATTTGAGGCTGGTGATACATATCAATTTTTGGTGAAGGTGCGGTTGAATCTGGATAAAAAAGTGCTGAAGGACACGGGAAACCAGCACATTTTGGATGTCAAGTTTAATATGGGGAAGAAGAATCTCGACGTTACCAAAGAAATATTTGTCAAGTTTTCAGACCAACCAGCCGATCATCGAATAAACATGCAAATCAATAAGAAATTCGCCCAATACTTCAGCACCGCGCAAGAAATAACCGAGCAAACAATCAAAAATGATGCAGAAGGGACACAGCGCATCCAAGGTGATGAAACCAAAAAAATTTCGGGATAATTTGACCAAATCAATATATGGAGACAATTAGCACAGAAACATGTGTTTTGTTTGGAAAATAAAGTTTTTTTAATTCTTCTATTCTTTAATCCGTTCTATTTTTTCCACTTTTTACACTTATTCCACAGATCTTTTGCCATGCGAAAGGTTTAGGGGCGCATATTTCGAAAATTTTATAAAATCTCTAACCATCATTTGATCAATTGACCGTTTGGGAAAAAGAATTATCTTTTAACTAAATAATTTCATTCTAACGGTCTTAAAATTTAATTATGTGATTAATATGGGTAGATATGATGGAACCAAGATAAAAGTGAACCCCTATAAACAGGTTGAGGCTCACGTTATGAAAAGGCGGTGCGATTCACTCGTTTATTACACGGCGCAATATGACCTAACAAAGACCTTGCCCTATATAGAAAAATACAATCAGGAACGAAATCTGGACAAAACCAATCGATTGACCTTGTTTCAATTGTTTCTTCTAACTTGTTCGCGGGCATTGGCTAAACGTCCTCATTGTAATCGCTTCCTTGCGGGGAGGAAGTATTGGCAACGCAATCGGATCAATATTGCATTTGTGGTTAAAAAATCACTAGAACTTAATAGCAAAAGCACTATGCTGAAGATGGATTTCCATCCGAAGGATACAATCGAAACTGTGCGCAATCGCTTTCATTATTTGATTAATAGGGCTCGAAGTGACAAAGGAAATGAAAGCGAGGGGGAAATCAACTTCTTTGGGAAACTCCCCAGATGGGTCTTGAGGATCGCCACTAATGTCCTGACGGCGCTCGAATTCTACGGAAAAATGCCCAAGGGTATGATTGAATCTGATCCGCTTTATGCCAGCTGCATTGTTGCCAATTTAGGTTCAGTCGGATTACAAGGCACAATAATTCATCACCTATACGAGTGGGGTAACGCTTCAATCTTCTTAACAATTAATAAGATTCGTAAAATCCCAATTGTGAACGAGGAGACCAATCAAGTTGAAGTCCGGACAATTGTAGATGTGGGCATTGCCATTGATGAACGAATTGCCGAGGGAATTTATTTCCACAGGATTTTGAAAGATTTATCAAATTTCATGGAAAATCCTGCCCAATTGGAAAACCCCCATCCATTATCCGAAGAACATATAGCAAGCTTGAAATTGAGAGATTTCAGTACTTTGCCACATATCGATATGGAAAAGGAAGTGACCATTGGAGATATTATTGCCAGAGATTTAACCGGCACACCCGTAAAGCATGTTTCCTAAGAAGGAGAAGATGAGAATAAATTTTTTTTTCATTTTTCTTTATTTTACCGATAGATCTTTGTAAAGACGTTCGATGGCTCGAAGTTTATAGTCGGACGGCCATATTTTTCTTTATTCTTATTCTCTGTCGTTTACAATTTTGCTGCCCCATGGTAATGTTTCGTCGTATTACTTAGAAGGATGACAATGATTTAAATGATACTTCACAATTCTTTCTGTAACTCACCATAAATGTAAACTATTAAATAGTTCTGTCTCAAAGTAATAATTGCTTTTCTTTTCAAGCACTTTTTTTCCAAATTAAAGAATAGGATGTAAAAAAAAAATGTATATCATGATGAAATCAGTTTATCCCCCCCATGTTAGAAAAAAGGTGGGCGCTCGATTTTTGGAGTTAACTAAAGATAAACCTCCAAACCCGGCTGTTAAGGTTCTTTCCACGCATACCGAAAATGGAAAATTTGTAGCTATCCAATTCGAGGAAGTTGCCCCGGAAAATCTGGGTCAAAGGATCGCGGATTACATGAAAACTATGATTAAATACGAAGATATTGAAGGATTTGAATACGAAGTCCGTGGGACTTTTACAGTAGAAGAAGCCTTCAAGCTTGTTGAATAAATCTACATGGTGACACCTTCTGATGGGTGAAGGCGGGCAAATTCCCGTACAGACGTTCGATGGCATAAAGTTTACACTCGGATAGTCAATTTTTTCTTTATTCTTTGTCGTCTAGTTCACAGCAGCGGAATCTTTTAAGCAAGCTCCTCCATAAAAGTCGATGTTCATCAAAATTTGCATAAGTAAAAAAAAGGAATACGGGCCGGAGGTTAATTGGATATCAATTCAGCCCTTGGTGAGAAATTAGTCTCCGGATTTTTGTGTATAGGAGCTCCACCGCTGGGTAGAATAGGCAATTAACGCATCTATATCAGTCCGGTCCGCCAAGACTTTTTCATAATCGCTTACAACCTTTTGAATGTCCTGTTGCGTTTGAATCTGCTCCATGAATGCTTCCAGATGAACCGATAGGTTTTCATATACTTGATTGAATTTTTCTACGATTTCCCAGAGTTTATCATCACGTTTATTGGTTTGCTTCAACATTTGCTGGAGATAGCGCATTCTACCACGTGGGATCCGAATATCTGCAAGAAACGCATCAAAGGAAGCCAACAATTCATAGGCTGAGGCTTTAAACTCCTCCTGAATTTTATTTTCGATGCTTTCGGTTCGATAGCAA
>JABCSI010000339.1 GCA_018238965.1 Promethearchaeota archaeon | reverse complement strand
CGTATATGCAATATGTGAATCACTACTAGAAACTAGAAATCGGGCAGAAATAACAATTGCTTACCAGATAATATTTGATAATAAAAATAAAATGATTGAGCAAAAGGAATCTGATTCGAAACAGCTGTGCTGCATCATCAATATTTCATCAATTTCATCAACAACGGCATCCCCCAGTCGCGGAGAATACTGCATTTCAAAAGCTGGCGTAAGTATGGCTACGAAACTTTTTGCAGTCAGACTTGGTGAATATAATATACCTGTCTATGAGATTCGACCGGGCATAATTGAAACAGATATGACCGCCGGAGTAAAAGACAAATACGACAAACTTATTGCAGAAGGGCTGCTGGTTCAGTCACGTTGGGGATTGCCGGAAGATATTGCAAATGCCGTTGCTGTAATGGCAAGAGGTGATATCGGGTATTCAACAGGACAGGTAATTATGGTTGACGGTGGATTTTCGCTTGAGCGGCTTTGAAGCCGAATTTCGAAGCCCGACACGCCGGAATTAAAATCATTCAATCGTAAAATCACTAAATCATAAATATGCAAACAATAAGAACAAGTGACAAATTTAAATCAGGACTTGACACATATAGGCCTCATTTGGTCAATAACCCTCATATTGCAAAGGAACAATAATGCAAAATGATACAATAAAGGTAAAAACCGGATCAGGAGAGATCGAAGTCGTATATAAAAGTGTGCACACACTTATAATCGGAAGTGGTGCGGCGGGACTTAATGCGGCTGTTCAACTTCACACTTCCGGTGTGGAAGATATTGTCATTGTCTCGGAAGGTTTGAAGATGGGTACTTCAATAAACACAGGCAGTGACAAGCAGACCTATTATAAAATAGGGATGTATGGGGAGGACAACGATTCTCCGATATCATTATCAAAATCGTTTTTTAACGGTGGCAGCATGCATGGAGACCTTTCGCTTGTAGAGGCAACACTGTCGGGTAGAGCATTTCTGAATCTTGTAAACCTGGGAGTCCCTTTTCCCCGCGATCAATACGGACAGTTCGTAGGATATAAAACCGATCACGATCCCTTGCAGAGAGCGACGTCTGTAGGGCCATATACCTCAAAAGAAATGTGCCTGGCACTTATACGCGAAGTTAAAAGACGCAAGATTACTGTGCACGAAAAACGGGTTGCAGTTTCACTTTTGACAGACGGAGAAAAGAAGCGTGCGATTGGGGCAGTGTTCGTAAAGCGCAAAGCGGAAACCGAAGAAGAATCATTCGAAGTTTATTTTGCCGAAAATACAGTATTTGCTGTTGGAGGGCCTGGGGGATTATACAGCACCAGTGTATACCCGAAAGTTCATACCGGAGCGATAGGGCTTGCAATGATGGAAGGGGCCATAGCCCAAAGTCTTCCTGAATCACAATATGGTATGGCATCGACTAAATTCCGCTGGAATGTATCCGGAACCTATATGCAGGTTATTCCCAAATTTATCAGTACCGCAGAAGATGGTGTAAGCGATGTACAGGAATTTCTCCGTCCCCATTTCAATACCGCCGGCGAGATGAACAGCAACATATTTCTGAAAGGGTATCAGTGGCCTTTTAATGCAGAACGAATAGCAAACCATGGGTCATCTTTGGTTGATATGGCCGTACATATTGAAAGAATTGAACGGAATCGAAAGGTTTACATTGATTTCTTGCAAAATCCTGTAGAATTTGAATGGGAAAAACTTAGTTCTGAAGCCAAAGAATATCTAGAAAAATCTGGTGCCATTCAACCAATTCCGATTGATCGATTAGCCCATATGAATCCAAAAGCCATCAATCTGTATAAGAACCATGAGATTAATTTATACATGGAACCTTTAGAAATTGGAGTTTGTGCCCAACATTGTAATGGGGGTGTTTCAGGAGATATATGGTGGCAAACTTCGATTCCCCGTTTATTTGCAATTGGAGAAGTAAATGGATCCCACGGGGTGCATCGACCGGGAGGATCAGCTTTAAATTCAGGACAAGTAGGAGGGATTCGTGTTGCGGAAAAAATCGCTTATGGAAAATGGAGGGGTTTCTTAACTGCAGAAGAATTCTCAAATATTTCATATAATCAAAAAACACGATTATTATCATTGTTATATAAATTAACCCAAAATGATGAACAATCCCCAGAATTCAATCATGTCAATCTATTGGAAAAAATTCAAAGTCGAATGATGAAATCTGGGGCGTATATTCGAAATTTAAATGACATAAACCATATCCTAAATATTTCACGGAAAGAATTAAAAAATTTCTTTTCTACAATACATGTAAATAGCGGGAGAGAACTTTTGGGAGCTTGGAAAACCTTAGATGCCCTAATATGTCAACTAACCTATTTAACGAGTATTCAAACCTATATTATGCATGGTGGTGGAAGCAGGGGATCCTTTTTAATAATTAATGAAGCAGATGAACAGAATTCTTCCATTTATCAACCAAAACTTAAAAAATATCCAATTAAACCACGGAATTTCGATTTAGATGAAAAAATCTTAGAAATTTTTAATAATAGCTATGCTCATGAAGAAATACAACTCGATTCACAATGGGTTACATGCCGTCCAATCCCAAAAGTAAATGCTTGGTTTGAAAAAACATGGACACAATACCAAGATCGGGAAATTTTTAATAAAGAGAATTGATTATCAATCCATATTTATATTTTCCTATCTAAACTATTCTTGTCTTATTAAAATCTAAAATTATTTCCTTATCTAAATGTTTGATATGTATATTTTTGGCTCCAAAGGGTGTTTTACAGTAAGGATTCTCATAACGGGGATATTTTTTTAGATTTAGTTTTTCCCCATTTTGTTTTAAATGTCCATTCCATCCAAATTCCAGATGTCCTTGACTTGGTGATGCATATTTGACAGAGTGGCGACCGAACTTCAGGTCTGATGATGATATCAAATCAACAAAAGCCGAAAATGATCCGAATTCTTCTTTTCGCCCCATCTCCATAATCCAAATATTTTTGCGTCCATCGACAATAATCTCCATATCTTCATCTTCCCCTTCGGTTTGCCAATAATATTTGTGTTGGGAAAAGAGCGCCAGATAACCCTCTTGATATCGAGCACAAACCCATCCATTTCTTTCTATCACTTCATCGAATTTGTTTTTAGGGACCCAAGCATGGGTAAATGAGAGATTTTTACGTAGCATTATTCCTATCATTCTTGGAATTTTATATATTACAATTAAAACGTTTTTCACTTGTCCTACACGAGGTAGGTAACCAGATCCTAACCAATAACCCTCAGGTGCTGTATTTCCATAACCTCCAGGGTGGGTCGTAAAACATACTGCTTCTGGGCCAAGAGTGCCTTGCCAAATGTGTTGTTGGTCTCCTCCATAACCTTTTCGATAATCTTGGGAAGAACTGAGCATATAATCTGGAGTTCGATAAGTATAGATATTATTTTCTTCTCGAGTATTTCGGGTTAAATCTTTTTTAAAAATAAGGGCAAGGCAATTGGTGAGACCGATATATCTACCAATTCTCAATGCTCGTTTAAATGGTCCAAAATCTTGAAAAAATTGATTATCCCACCACCTAAACCGATCCAGCATCTTTATCATTACATTAATTGTTTTTGGATGAACATAAGATTCAAAAGAAAGGAGTATCAAGCCGTCATCGACATCTTTGTAATT
>JABCSI010000338.1 GCA_018238965.1 Promethearchaeota archaeon | reverse complement strand
GATCCAAATAGCGAAAGAAGAACACCAATATATAATCAAAAATAAAAAATGGAAATTACATCATTCTAATACGAAAAAATTTGCCCCGTATCTGTTGAAAAAATATCGCTTCTTGGTTGGATTGAAGACTGGTGATTCTCTCTTTATTCAAAAGAAAAAATATATTGTTGAATTTATCTCTTTCACGAACGATTTCATAGAATTTCAGATTTGGCTCGTTGGAAAGAAGGGAAACCCCGAGGATACATATGGGTATGAATTGCAGAAAATGTACCCTTCAAAGGATACATTCGTATTCACAAAAGTAGGGCATGGGAAAATAATCGAATCAATTACAGTAAAGAAATCAGAGATTCGCAAAACAATGCCCAAAGAGAAATTACCGTATAAATTCAGTGATTTCGTGGTTATTCGTGGGCAAGAACGTATTTATCCGAACATAGGGAAATTGATCGAAGCAACCGTCACCAATAAAGTCACTGGTGTGTCGTTTACTGATTGGGTTAGACCTTCTCAATTATGTTCCACCAAGAGTCTGTGCGGGTTAATCAAATGGGTAGGGATAGATCCAACGAAGGGGGGTTGAAAAATGAGTCAAAAACCGGCACAAAAACGAGAAATAATTATGATGATCTATAATCTCGCAACAATGAAAAAAGAACTGGCGGGACAGTGGATGCAATATATTTCCCCAAGGTTCGAGTTTTCGGCCAAACTCCCCACACGCTTCCCGATCCATAACAACGGGGTTTTAATCCAAAAACATATCCCCGAAGGTCAAAAATTTCCCGAAGTGCGATATTATTTGGTCATACTCGAAGAACACCAAGATAAAATTATCACAGAATCGCTGGTCTTGGGAAAAAAAGATATTTCGGGGCAAATGGCTGAAAATCTGGTTAGTTATCTCATCAAGGAAAAGAAGATGCCGAAAAATGTCAATCTGGTAAATGTTCGCAAAAACGGGAAAGTGGAATTCAGATATACTGCATCGAAATATGATGTATTTGTGTTGAAATTCCCCTTAACTCTTGAACTCGCAGAAATTTTGCGAAATTGTTTATCTCCCGCTGAGCAAATAATCCTTTCTGAATCATCTCAGTTTATAGATAACGGGCAATATGAAAATGAAAATAAAGAGAATCAAAGATCCGGCGGAGCAAATACCAAAAAAATCTCTGTCAAGGCAAAAAATAGAAATTTATCATCGGATAGTGGAATTGGGCGATTTATCAGTTCCCGCCCATCTCATCAAAAAGATACATCCAAGGGTCGGCAAATTACCCTTTCGTTCTAAAATTCAATGCTTGAAAGGAGAAAATGAAAAATTTCAATCAATAAAAGAAATAATGGGGGGTGAAAATATGGGAAAAGATGACACAAAATGTCCACATTGCAATTCTGAAAATATTGTTAAATTTTACGAATATCTAGTAGCCTTCAAAGGAGGGGAAGAAATAGAGCATATTGTGAGGTTAAAAGAATGGAATCAGAGTGATCTACGACGTTACGAATGTTTAGATTGTAATGAATCATGGGGCAATACGTAGATAATGCGCCATCAATTTGTATTTTTTTTCTTATATTAAATGTTTTTTTCAATCTAAGTAAATATACGGTCGTGAAAAAATGGAACAACCCAACATAATAAATCAAATAAATGAATTGAATACCTCAAATCAATCGCTGTTCTCCCAGTCGTTTCCGTGGGGGGAAATTCCCTACTTGACCTTGGGAAAAAAATGTTTGAAAATATCGTATAAGCGCCCTGCACCATTGAAGGATGTTGAATTAAATTTGGATCTTGTCCTAGAGGATCTTCAAATCGCCCTCCCTTATTTTCGGGGCAAATTGTTGAAAACCGACCATGAAGAGGGAATCCAATCGTTTTATTTTTCCCTTGAACAAATACTTTCCCAAGTGGATCGCTGGGTAATTATCGAAGAAATGTTTACAGGAGGAGAGGCGATCGAATCACAAAGTTATGCTGTGTTTAATCCCGCAAGTGGAAAATTTGAAATTGTGGAATTTATTGAAACTTATCAAGGCAAAGCCTTAGCGGAGCGCGCACTGGAAATTATCTTTGAGGATCAATACTACAGTAAAAATTACGATTCGGATAGGTTTTCAGTGGGATTATTGGATGGAGAAACGGAAATCCGGGATGGGGTGACTGCGCCATTAGGGTATTTTCTTTTTCAGAATGTTGAACCCAAAGCAAACCCCCTACGGTACCAATCCAATAGATTTCCCCATAATTTGATTAAGGAATTTATTGGGGATTATGAAAAACCTATGGATTACCAAATTTCTCTTGAACGCGCCGAGGGAAAAGAACATGAATGTGTCGCCGAATTTTTTCCATCCATGAAAGAAGCGCAAAAATGCTTGTGGAAATGGAGCGCCACAGCCCCAAAAGATCAGAGTTGCCATAAAGTTTATGTGAAAATTTGGGATGAGAATATCGAGATTAAATTCCGCTTGGATCTCAGTTTTTCTCATTCGGATCTATCTCCCTATATCAAACACTTCAATAGGGCCCATGAATGGCAATGTAAAGAATGCGAAGGAAAAGAAGGAACTACGTTGGAATTTCTGAGTTATTTGGCCCGAAAAACTTCCCTGCTTAATCAACTCTTGAAATCTAATTAATTTTTTTATATTTTCAATTTTTTCAGAATATCTCAAATAACGGTGAAAAACCATGAGTGAAACCACAAACCCCGAAAATTATATTCTATCGCACGAAATTTTGAAAGTGCGAACCTACAGCCAATTATCCCACACTTACGAAAAAATAAAATCCCTTGTTCTTGAATATTCGACTACATTAATTAATTTTGAATACTATAACGATGCACAAGGGAGCAAAGCAAGGCTTATTGATGCAATTATCGAAGTCGTAGCTGAAATAGATGACTACTGGAACAAAGTATGCGATCCCGAAAGCGACAAGATTGTTGATGAAGAACTCCATGCCCTTGATCACGATCTTAATGTGATTACTAATCCGCTCGGAATCGATCGAAAACGGGGAATTAAACGACAATGGATGTGCTTGATCTAAATGACCGATTCCCATGCCGATATTTTGGACATGATCCGAGCTGCAACCCCTGTAAGTCATCAATCCAAAACCCAAAAAGCTCCGGGGGTGATTCGTCAAAAAAGTAAGGTACAAAATAAACAAAAAAAAGGAGTGAGAAGTGTTGCAGGGCGGATCTTCCAATTGGAAAAATTTGGAATTCCCCAAGATCTTATCTTGAAACTTCGCCATATTCATAATGCCCAGGAAAAATATTCAAATGTCCGAATTCGTGGGAAAACCGCCATAATGAAAAAACTTTCCCGCACAATAGCGCGCCATCGCTCCCACCTAAAAAATAAAATGGTTCACCCTTCCACACTGAATTATCTCACCGTATCTCACCTAATCCCCACCTTTGATAAAGATCCCGTGGGTGAAATTCTCACCGCAATCGAGAAGGCGATCAAAAATCCCGAAGCCACGAAAGAAAAGAATATCCCTAGAGCTGCGCTTACTGGGAGCGATAGTTTCACGGGAACCGATTGCAATCCTACTCCGAATTTCATCGTAGAATTCACCAGTCTAAGAGGTGCGGGGAATTTTCGGGCGAAATTTTACGGGATATTTCGTAATCATTCGCTAGGTATTAAACATCCGTTTGG
>JABCSI010000102.1 GCA_018238965.1 Promethearchaeota archaeon | reverse complement strand
TCTCGGCCTTGTTGTCTTTGTTATCGTGATTGTTATGGTGATTGTAATAGTTTTGAAGACAAAAAGCCGAAGAAGCAATTTGAAGAAAATGGAAGATTATGTGTTTGAGGATAATAGATAAATCTCTGAAGTGGATTTTTGATACCAGAAGAATGCCCCTATTTCTAAGTAGGATGTAGATATTGGATTTAATTTTGGGGCATAATACATCATTTATTTTTTTGGGCTCGGGCCAGCATCCTTTGAATTAATTGACATAATCGACAAAAATATTCTCAAGCAACCATATAGATTTAAATTAGACAAGAGTGTAAGTACATCTCATGAGTTTGTATCAATTAATGATGGCTGTTAGTTTCCCTACATGGGTAGTATATGTTCTTATCGGCCTTGTTGTCTTTGTTATCGTGATTGCTATGGTGATTGTTATAGTTTTGAAGACAAAAAGCCGAAGAAGCAATTTGAAGAAAATGGAAGATTATGTGTTTGAGGATAATAGATAAATCTCTGAAGTGGATTTTTGATACCAGAAGAATGCCCCTATTTCTAAGTAGGATGTAGATATTGGATTTAATTTTGGGGCATAATACATCATTTATTTTTTTGGGCTCGGACCAGTCTCCATTGAATTAACTGGCATAATAGACAAAAATATTCTTAAGCAACCAAATAAATTTAAATAAAACAAGAATGGAAGTACATCTATGAGTCTTGATCCAGCATTGCCTATTGGCCCCCCTGTGTGGGTACTTGTTCTAATCGCCTTTGTTGTCCTTTCTGTAATTGTTACCCTGGTGATAGTTATAATTTTGAAGACAAAAAGCCGAAGAAGCAATTTAAAGAAAATGGAAGATTATGTATTTGAGCAATATGAATAAATTCTGAAGTGGGGTGCTGTATTCCAGATTCTTTCCAATCTTTGTAGTTTCATTTAACATGGAAATTTTATTCTTCCGCCTCATTTGGGAATTGAATAATTCGTAGATCGTCGATCTTCTCAAAGTGTTTGATATTCAAAGTTAAAATATCGTGGAGATCATGGGCTAATATAGTCCCTGCAATTTGACAATCATACAAACCGATGTCCTCTCCATTACTCTGTAGTTGTTCGAAAATTTCAGCGGTAATTGTGGCCGATTTTCCGTCATAGGGCAACTCAATGAAGGAAGAAATAAAATCATTCAAGGTTTTTTGCTCCTTTTCAAATTTCTTCTGGGACATTGCATTTTTTCCATAAAATTGCTTACATAATCCCCGGTGCAATTCAAAAATCGTTGAGGAGGTAATATAGATCCTCTTCATACCGAAATGGGTAATAAACGCTTGTTTTGGGATTGTTCCATTTAAAATCTCGATGCAAAAATCTGTATCCAGAACGATGCCCATTCAATTGAACCTCTTTCGGAGTTGATCATTCAGTTCTGCCCGATTTGATCTGATCATTTCGAGGGTGATAACTGGGTCATCCTTCCACGTTCCGAAAAAACGG
Source organism: Promethearchaeota archaeon (assembly GCA_018238965.1). Classification (GTDB taxonomy): domain Archaea; phylum Asgardarchaeota; class Lokiarchaeia; order Sigyniarchaeales; family Promethearchaeaceae; genus Harpocratesius. Next base: position 10,805 of record JABCSI010000102.1, on the reverse strand, counting down.
CCCAAACTGTTTCCAATTTTCTTTGAATCGCGGATTAGTTGTTCAATCACTTCGGTAAAGCTTTCTGACTCTCCCTTTAAAGCACAAAGTTTATCGTAAGTCTCCTTCTTGATAGAAATATTTTTTGATGCCAAGTTTTATACCCATATGAATATACATATCCATATTATTTATAGGTATAGGACTAGCCCGGCTTGAGATGGAACTTCCAAATCCTGATAAAATTTTTATTTTGCTCTATACTGAGCCACAGGTTACCCGAATATCCCAAAAATATACAGAAAAATATGGAATCCAAATAGTATCCTTTATTTAATTTAAGAAACATGTCGAAAATAGAAAACTGAGATTTCTAACCCCATCCTTGAAGAACCCAACTACATTCTACAGCAAGAGTCATTCGAATTTCCAGTTTATTCGCAATTGTAAACCCTGTTATTAAAGAATGAGCGCGGTTATCATCGAATTTCGGATCGTTTTGTTTAGGATCATGGATTATATTTAAGGGGATAATCGAACGGACTTGTGAAATTTGACTTGTGATCACACCGTAATTAGATGGCTCTTTATCACCACGGTGAAGAGTTTCTTCAGCTTTGGCGAAGCGATCCCAATCTACAGAAATCCCCTTCCAATTTGCTAGTTTTTCTTTACTCCAAGATTTGCTAGGTTCATTAAATACATTTTGAGGTACTACTTGCATTCTGGGAAATTCTGGATCATTTTGGATAAAATTTCTATGGATCCTTCTAAAAAAAAAGTGTTCATTAGGAATATCTTCTATACCCCACACCTCTCTAGCATTCATGTGAATATCCTCAAGATCTTATTTGAAATTCGTGGAAAACCTTAAAGATCCATTTAACAATCGAACTTTCAAAGGCACTTTCTGATTCTATCTTTAATGAATATTTAAGAAACGGTGATTTTCCAACGGAAATTATGGGATTGGAATTTGAGACTTGAATTACAAGGAAAAGATACGAATTTCGCCAAGTGATATCAATGGTTCCATCAGAATTTGGAAATAAGGAAGGGATTGGAAGAAATTGCAACAAAGGTAAAAGATTGTTTCTAATTATTTCAATATGGATATTTTTGATAATCTGTTCAACAAAAGGGAAAATTCGGGTGTCAAATGCTTGTGCATGATGTTCATCCCAATCTTCTTCATATTGTTTAAGATTACTAATATGATTTGAAATTTGAAGATTAATTTCTTGAAAACGTTGATTAAAATATAGAAAATTTTCATTTGGGATATCCAAACAATCATTAGATTGAAAATAATGAGGATTGACTTGATAATAAACATCGGGACCTGAATCGTCATACGAATTAAGTGGTCTATTACAACCTAAATGTAAAGAATGAGATCGATTTGATTTATTGATGAATGAGTTTACATTTTCTGAATCTGTAGAAGTAAATTCACCTCTAAGTGCGACCAATTATGTTCATCTCCTTGCGTAATTTGTCAGTTATCAAAGATTCAAATTCTTTAATTATATTCACATGTAATATTTCAAGTTTTTCTTCAAAAATATCTGGTTGGACTTTGATTATGAATGAGTCAAAATCAAGGTAAAATGAGCAGAATTGTGATTTTTCAGGATTATTATATTGAAATACATATTGAATGGTTATGATTGATTCACTGGGGCAATTTTTTCGTATCCTAATTTGATTTTCAACCAAATCTTCCACTGGATATTTTTCAATGTTGAAAATCGGTATAAAAAGTTCTTCAAAAGTGGAACTTGCAAGGGGGACAGGAAATTCTTTCTTATTTATATATCTTAATCCAATTCGGTCATAACGAGGGATTGGCCAAATTTGTTTAAAACTATGTAGAACTTCAAGGATTTTTGATTTAAAACCTTTTATACTTTGGTGATCTTCCCAAGAATGATAAATGGATAATTTTAGTGTGATTTTACTTGAAAAAATGCTTACTTCATCTTGTTCATCATTAGAAAAACGCCAAATGGTTTCAGGTTCAACAGTTTTGGCACCAATTTCTGGATTTATTAAGAACTGCTGTTGGATTTCTTTCTTAACATAAGGATACAGATCTTGCAATAGTTCCTGAAAATCTCCAATATTCTTTTTTAGATTTAATTTCAAAGGATAACGAGCTTCAAAAATAACTTCATGCAAAATTGATTTTTCATAAATATTATCCATATTGTTGCTCATGATGAACTCTTATAAAGATATATTAAATCAAGGGTGAAAAATGTTTTGTATGAAAAGGAAAAATCGTGCTGGTGGTCACCCGAACATCCTAAGATAACTCAAAAATTATCACGAAAAATGATTCAAAAAATTACTTAAAAAATCTTGCCTCTCCATCCCATTTTTTTATTTTTCTCGGATTATTCGTAATATTGTGAACTCATCTTCTAGCTTTTCGATATATTTTGTTCGCATCTTCGCAGAACGGTTAGCGCGGTCTGAAAAATACCCCATCGGATCCGAGATCTCGCAAAATACCCCCGAAAATTTTTAAGCCCGTGAAAACTTAGCATGATCCACATTTCACGGATTCCTTTTTGTCGGTCAATCCTTCACCCCAATTGGGTTGATCGCATAAATTTGCATACGTTTTGCCAAAGATTTATATACTCATTCATCCCTTATTTAATTAGTAAGTATTGCGGGAAGGGCGGATCTGATCTCGGAATTCCGCGTTCACGAACCCCTTCACACCGACGTACTTTACTATCGGAGGATTATAAAAATGGCCAAAGTATTTGCATGGAGCCCAATTCGCGAACTCATGAAGAAGAGTGGAGCTGAAATGGTGTCTAAAGACGCAGTTGATAGAATGATTGAATACTTAGAGAAAGAAGCTAAGAAGATTACCAACAAGGCACTCGAAATGACCCGACATTCCGGTCGCAAAAAGTTAACCAAAGAAGATATTGAGTTAGCTTTAGAATTACTTTAGACGACCCAATTTCTACCGGGTTTTTTTTCTTTCTTTTCCCTTCCAATCGAAGATTATCAGAATAGTTATCACTGCGGTGTAGCCTTCCTCATCCCAAAAATTTAACCATACAATTATAAGAAAAGAAAAAATTGGAAAATACCCTAATAAGTATTAGTTTCTTCCAGTTATAGTTGTCCTTCGGGAGTATAATCCAAAAAGTCATAAAAAGATCTTCCCAGATCTTCATCATTGCTCACGTAATAGTTCCACCACCAGATTTCCATAAAATACCGGGTACTCGGATCTACGTTTTCTGAAAAGGCATCACCTCCTGGGTTAAAATTGTTGGATGAGTCGATTATTTCAAGCAGGGGTTTCATGGAGTTAGCATTTTGGGCATTGAGACCAAAGCGTTCCTGAATTTCTAGAGCAGCTAAAGACGAAATGCCGAAATATTCCGCATATGTTGAGGTTCCTATGGCATCTTTCCATTCTTGGGATGCTAGAGGATAATCATTCACGATGGGACGATTACAAGTGAGATATCTGACAACATCTTGGAATGGCATGGGTGTTGGCAAATTTTTCCCAGCAGAAATAGCTGTTGCAATTGGGGATTGCCACTCTTCACGTAACAAGGGCGTAAATTTTCCAATAATGACTTGATGATCATGCCATGTTCCATCAGGTGTGTCAATTAGGTCATCGTAAAAAGTAAAATCATTTTGGCTGTAATATGTATGAATGATAGCCCATCTATTTGTGAGATGGAAGCTAGCAGCACTTTGATATTCTTCTGCTCGATTTCTTCCATCTTTTGAAACAACATCTCCTGCTCCCATATTTTCTGCCATAAATCCTCGCGAATCGATCTCAAAACGGTATGCTTCATCCAGTTTATAGACTGTTCCAACGTATAAGTCATGGCTTTTGGGGAAATGATTAAATGTGCCGTCGGCATACATATTGTTCAAACATCCATGCATGGGTTCCCATGCTTTTATTGTTTTTAGCTCATAATCATTACGGGCGTATATATTATACGATCCAGTTGCGGTAGTTACATGATAATTTACGAATTTGAGAATGGAAACATGGTGATTGAAGGACTGGATGTAGGAATTAAGATTTATATAGGTTCCTTCCAAATGCAACGAACTATGAAGCCATGTAGTCGATGTTTGATCTATCCAATTATGATAATGGGAATTGCTTGAATCATGAAAGATGGCGATAAATTCACGTTCAACGGTATCGAGAAGTTCCAACACTCGATCTGTTAACTGGTCTGCACCGTTTAGATAATTATCGTTTGGCCTCGGAAATACATCAAGACTACTTGTGCCATATTGGGCTACAATAATCTCTTGTAAAAAGGTTTCCAATGCTGCCAAATGATAAGTCGATACTTGCTGATCGACGCGGTCACTTACAATTTTTGAAGTAAAAGAGTTGTAAATTTTGCGCAGACCTCTAATGGTGTCATTTAAACGAGTAATTGTAGCGGTATTCAAGCGGGAAAAACCAAAAGCAAATTCCCGTAGATTCATTTCCGATTCAAAATGATTATCGATATATTCACTGATTTCACCTCTATAAGCATCTAGTTTTGAAAGAACTTGGACAATATAATCCCAATTCGAGTATAGATGCTCGGTAGTTGAGAATGGCGATGGTTGCGCAAGCCAGTCGATGGCAAGGGCTCCCTTATAATTTCTAAAAGTAGATGAGCAAAATCTTGAAAGAAATTCACTTTGTGAATAAATTTGGGCGTCCCTAAATCCCTCTGCGGTACGATATACTTGACTCAAAATGTTATTCATGTTTTTATTGGATTTTGTTTCCAAGCTAGTGATTTTAAGCAAGTTTAAAATATCGATTGGATTAAACCGAACACTTCTTGGATTTGATAAAATTTTCTTTCCGTTGGAGTCACAGAATAATTTGGAAACAGCTAACATGTTGATCATAAGCCTGGTAATCAAATCATTTTGATAGGGCTGGAACGCTTCTTTGAAATTTTTATTGTCTTTTAAGAGATAGAGGGATGGTTTCGCCATCATTTCCTCAAAATTATTGAAATATTTTAGATATTGGATATTTCCAGACCGCGCCAGAACCAGAGGAAACATACTTCTGTCTTGAGCATTGTACATCTGATATCTGGCGAAAAATTCACTATCTAAAATAATAGGCAACGGAACTGCATTATCGTTATACGCTTTAATCCCCCGGGGAGATAATTGTGAATGGTAATTGGTGAGATTGTCTGTAATCGTGGCGTAGGTAGCTGATTTTCCCAATTCCCTGACACAATAGGTCAAAACCAATGCATTACGTGTGCTTAAAGGAGTTCCACCAGGTCCAGCCGTTAATGTTTCTCTGATAAATGCAAAAGCTAAATCATCGTAAATGGGATCAGGGTTCACAAATTTAGGATTTACATGAATATTATTACTCTTAGTAAGATCCAGATCAACATATCCGATCTCTTTAATATTTCTAACATAAAATTTTTGAAATAATTTGGAAACAAGGCTTGGATTTTTCAATTTTATGGTTTCCGAATCAAATGGAATATCAGGAGGGGAATCTATCACTTCAGCAGAAGGATACCCCACCAATGAAATTTTTTTATGTGTTTTTGCCATGTTTTCACCGAGTTTTTTCGTCTTTTTTCTTTTTTTCGTTGTGTTTGATTTTGACCAGCTGAAAAAATTTCATTTTTGAATTTAAGATTTGAAAAAAAGATTTGATAGAGGATAATAACATAATTACGTAAACGCGAGAAAATAAAATACGGAGACACGGGTGATTTTTTAAACTATTGTGTCGATTTAAGACGTGTTTGGTCGGTAAATTCCTATCCCTCACCCTTTTTTAGGTGGTCGGGAGACAAAGCCAATTTTTCACTCTCTGCTTGATTGGGATACCCACATCATTGAAACGTATATAATGGAATAGATTAAATATATAGCCATAAATCAAATTTAAGAGTAATATATTTTAGATTACATCCGCTAACAAGAAAATAGGGGGGATTTGAATGCTCGAGGATAGTGGACTCAAACGGTTTCGGTTTTATTTCGGGAATTTCTATCGGGTTTTTTTTCTTTCTCTTTCTTAATTTCGAAGATCTATTCTTTAACATTCTCACAATTGCAAGAACTTCTTATCCAGCATTTTTGTGGGAAATCGCATCAGTAACTTGGTCTTTAGGGGATTTTTCACTATGAGATAGCGGGTCTTCGGGGTTGGTGAGAAGAGCGCATGGTATATCTTTTCGGCCACCCGTTCAGGGTGAAGTGCATTTGTTTTAACCCGCTCCTCATCATAGGCGGCAAACCGTAATCCCCGGTCCTTGAATAATTCAGACACAGTTTCCATCTTTTCCCGGGTAATTTGCCTTCCCTTTTCGATAAGGGGGGTCATAATTTTACCGGGTTCAATTATTGCTACGTGAATCCCAAACGGGGCGAGTTCCCGGCGTATGCAATCGGAGAAGGCTTCCACACCGTGTTTCGACATCCCGTAGGGTCCCATAAAAGGAAAAGCGATTTTCCCCGAAACCGAGCTGATATTGACAATCCTGCCCTTGGTCTCGAGCAGCAATGGAAAGCAGGCCTTGGTTAATTCAATCATCCCAAAGAGATTCACAGCGAAGATCTCCTTGATTTCCGATATATCGAGTTCCATCATAGGACCTGCGCGCACTATTCCCGCACAATTAACCAACCCTTGTAAAATCCCCTTCTTCTTTCGAATTTCGGCAATAGCAGAATGGATATCATCTGTTCGGGTTACATCCAAACGAATAAACTTCTGCAGGTCGGTCTCGGCACATTCATCTATATCGCAAGCATAAACGGAATGCCCACGGTCTGTGAGATACTTACATACAGCCGCTCCAATGCCCGAGGCGGCGCCAGTAACGAGGATAGTTCCTTCTTGAGTCATAATATTTTCACCCTTTAACCTTGAACGTATAACCCACTAACATTTAACCTTTGACCTTATAACCTTTGACCTTTGAGAGTAATGATTTGATCTTCATATGGTTTAAGTTCAGTTAGGTGGGAATTATTTAGGTGGGAAGTTTCATTTTAAATGTATAAATTGGCTGCCCAAGCAGAATCGCGTTCTTTAGCAAATTCCTATCCTTCAAAAAATCTTAATTCTCCGTGTATTCAATCGAGATGAAAATGTTACACAACAAACAGAATTGTCCCAAACTTCACTATATTCAATATAACTTTTAATAGTACTTGCAAAATACTGTTATTAATCGTTAGGTGATAAAAAAATGATTGAAAATGATTCAAATGTTTCGGATGGAATAACGGAAGAAGTTGAGCTTATTGAACCCAAATTGCATAAATCACGGCACTCTAATTGGAGATATGCATCCCTGAGCTCATTTCAAGTAATTGCAACATTGGTGGGGTCTGCACAGGGCATATACTTATATTTCTATTATTTCAATGTGCTTGGTTTGGACAACGATTTAATTTTTTTAGCGTTGACTATCTTTACGATATATGATGCAATTAACGACCCCATCATCGGATTCTTGGTTGATAGAAATTTTAAGTGGACTCGAAAATGGGGAAGAAGGTTCCCATGGCTTGTCATCGGAACTGTGCCATGGATTTTATCCCTCTATCTCATCTTTTCTGCACCGGATGTGGATGCCTCGGTTAACCCTTGGCCCGTATTTTGGTGGCTGATTGGTTCTATGGTTGTTTATGATACATTTTTGACCCTTGTATCTGTCAATATAGGGGCGCTAATCCCTGATGTTTTCAGAGAAGAAAGCGAGCGTCAAAAATATACAGGCTTCTGGGTTGCCTTTGATATCATCGCCTTAGGTCTCGGAACGATGGTTCCCCCCTTACTATTGAAAGCCAATGATCGGGAGAGTTTTGCCTTTATGGCTGCTGTGATCATGTGTATGTGTCTGGTAGCTGCAGTTTTCTTTTTGCCGGGTACTAAGGAAGATAAAGTTGTTATCGATCGCTATTTTGAAGGAAAATATGAGAAAATGGGCATTTTTAAGGGTTGGATTGAGGTATTCAAACTGAAAAGTTTTATCGCTTTCTTTGTAGCCCTCACGTGCTTCATAATGGCCACTAGCATTATGATGACCATGGGGCCATTTATAAATAACTTCCTTCTACGAATGAATCCGGGGGATGAAATCTTCATCTTTGCGTCATTTTTATCGGGAACCATTCTTTCCCTTCCATTTTGGATAAAATATCTCAAGAAGACCCAAAACGCAAAAAAAGCACTAGTAATGGGTGGATTTGGGCTCGTCATCACCTTCATACCCTTAACTTTTTATGTTGGATTGACCGATCTGCTCATCTACTACTTCTTCTGCGGAATTGCCATGGGGAGCATGTGGGCCTTCTTTTACTCGATAATTGGCAATGCTGTAATAGATGATTTTGTAGCAACAACTAAAAAAAATCAAAAGGGAATTCTACTTGGGGTGCTGGCAGTAACTAGTCGTTTGGTTGCTACTCTGGATGAAGGAATTATAACTTTGGTGCAAAATTATACCGGTTTTCCCGCAGGTGTTGAAAATTACGCAGCGTTGGAAGCGGAGGTAATTGCTAATGGGGGTGATATGGGATTGGTGCTAAATGGTATCAGATTTCTCATGGGTGTTGTCCCAGCTATAATTATTTTCATCGGGACCTTTGTTTTCTGGAAACTTTACCCCTTAACCCCGGAAAAAGTGGAGGAGAATAAAAGAATTCTGAGGGAACTTAATTTCTAAATTTGATTTTTTGATTTTTGATTTTTTGATTTATTATTTTTTTCAATTATTACAACTATTATTGCACTTATCATTACAATTAACATTACATTTATTAACTCAAATTATAATAATCAGGCTATACCTCCAATGTGTACAATAGGAACGAATTAGATATGAATGCCCACGACAGAATATGGAAAACACTTTCGCATGAAGAGCCGGACAGAATACCAACTTTCTGCCAGACCATCGATCCCCCCTTTGTTAAAAAATATAGAAAATATTTGGTCAAGAAGGGAGAAGGCATGAAATATTACCGCAATTGGTTTTCTCTGTTTAAGCGAGAATTGGCCGTTGCCAAATCCCTGGGGTTTGATGCCAAATGGAAGCATTCAGGGCTATTTATTCCAGGTTTATTCAATAGACCTAAAATTCCGGCAGAATTAAAACAAAAATACCTTCAGAAGGGAACCGTAAATAGTGCAGGCCATATTAATGGTCGGAATCACGGAGAATTATGGTATATTGATGGAATCTTGAAAACTCCGGAATTACTTCGTGAATGGATTGCCTACGTAAAAAAAATTAAGCCGGGACCCGATTTTTATTGGCGATACACCCGTAGAATATGGGAAAAAGGGTGTGAAATGGGCGTTGTTCCCATTCCTACGGCGGGAGGACCAACTTATACTACATGGGCAGCAATTGGATTAAATCGCGTGGCATATATGTTTAGAAAATACCCCAACTTAGTTAGAGAGCTGCATGCAGCATGGACGGACGTTGATATTCAAATGCAGACCCGTTTGTTTGAGCAGGGGATCGATATGGTGTTTATTTGTGACGACCATGCCTACAAGGACCGGTGCATGTTTTCGAAGACCCAGTTCCAAGATCTGTTTGTTGATAATTTTAAACGGATGGCCAATAATGCTCACAAACATGGAGCTAAGTTGCTCATGCATACTGATGGAAACCTGGAGCAAGAAATACCCCAATTGATTGAGGCCGGGTTTGATGCCGTGGAACCCCTGGAGTACGAAGCCAATAACCGATTGAAGCCATTGAAAGAGATGTATGGGGATGACATTACCCTCATTGGAAATGTTGCATCTACGGAGGTTCTCTCATTCGGAACGGTTGAACAAACCATCGCTATGACCAAGCAAATGATTCTCGACGCAGGTGAAAAAGGCGGGTACATCCTTGCTCCCGGTTCCGATGTCCTTCCTACCACCAACATTAAAAATATTGAGGCTATGATTGATACTGTTCATAAATACGGGACTTACCCACTCAGGAGATAAACTAATGGATTTAAAGAAGGATACCGAAATAGCTAAAGAGCGCATGGCGGCATGGTGGGATCATGAAATCATTGACCGCCCTGTGATTGCCTACACGCACCGTAAATTAAATTTTAAAAGAGGAGTGAACTTTGATAATTGGCATCTCGCACAGAATAACGATGACATTGCCACCCAGCATAAAAATTTCGTAGGCAATGCCGAAAATCAATACTATGGAGGGGAACAATTCCCGAGTTTTTGGCCAAATTATGGTCCTGGGATAGTTGCTGCAGTTTTCGGAGTGGAACCCAAATTTCAATACGGAACAATGTGGTTTGACCGCCCCACCGAGATCACCGAATTGGAATCTTTATTAGAATCCGCAAAAATTAATGCAAATAATGAATGGTATTCCCGACTCATTAGGGTTACGGAATACTTTGTTGAGAGAAGTCACGGTCAGTACTCGGTTGGATTAAGTGATATTGGCGGTGTTATGGATATTTTGTCATCTTTTTTGGGACCTACAAACCTCATAATCAATATGAGGCGACATCCCGGGATTATTGATGCCTGTCGGGCGATTATTTTGGAAAAACTCCTTCGGGTCTACGATGATTTGCAGGCGATAATCGATAGGGCCAATTTAGGATGTAATTCGTGGCTGAATGTATGGTGTCCGAAGCACTGGTATCCCATACAATGCGATTTTGGCGCCATGCTTTCTCCCAAATGGTTCCGTAGATTTGTGTTGCCGGATGTTGTAGCGCAAGCTGAACATATGGATTATGCAATCTATCATTTGGATGGTCCG
>JABCSI010000337.1 GCA_018238965.1 Promethearchaeota archaeon | reverse complement strand
CAAGGCAAAGCGGGAGAATGGCGCAGCGCTTCAGTTCCGTTGGCCATTTGTATGTATAAAGAATAAATTATCCCAATTATCATTTATTCAATTTTATTTTTTCAATTCCCTTGCTATACCAAACTAAATAGTTTTACAATAAATTTTGCCACTACACGAAAGTAATAAATAAGGTTCTTGATATCATTATTTTATGCTGGAAGGAACACGGATTCGCTTGGTGGCACCTCGGAAGGAATTCCTCCCCACTTTCACGAAATGGATGAACGACCGGGAAATTTTGCAATATCTTCTGATGTACAAACCAATGACTCTAGAAGTTGAAGAAAAGTGGTTTGATCAAATGATTAAGCAAGAAGGGACAATCTTATTCTCTATTTTAACTCGATCCTCAACCGAAAAAGAGAAGCTCATTGGAAATGTGGATATCGGGATAGATCATCGCAATGGTGTTGGGAGTTTAGGGATAATTATTGGCGAAAAAGATTATTGGGGGCAGGGATATGGCACTGAGGCATTGCGGCTCTTAATTGCCTATGCTTTTGACACATTGAATCTCCAAAAAGTGGAAATTGAGGTCTTTTCTTCCAATCCCCGCGCTCTGGCCAGCTATAAAAAAGTAGGATTTATCGAAGAGGGTCTGAAACGGCGAAGATACTATATTCGCGGTGAATATGTCGATGCAATTCAATTGGGAATGCTAAAAGAAGAATTTCATGATTAAAAAAAGCAGTAATTTCATCCTTATATTCGAAATTATCATCCAATCATTTTTCCATGAATTCCTTCATCAAGGGGTTTACGATATCAGGTTGATCCAAAAATGGAACATGCTTGGCATCTGCAATGGAATGAAACTCTACCGATGGAAGCAGCCTGCAGAGATCTTCATGCAAATAGTATGGCACCGTCGTATCAAGTTCACCCCAAAAGAGTTGCATTGGGATATCCACTCGACCTAACTCACCAATTTCTGACTCCAAGCCCTCCATGGGAAAATTCTGAATCGTAGAGAGAATGGAACGAAAATAGCCCTTAAAGCGAAATTGCTCCATAAACAACTGTTTAAAATTGGGAAACGTTTCGGGATGCATTAGATCATCATCCAAATTCGAGGAAAGTCTTTTCGGAGCGATTAATCGAAATAGAACTTTACCTAAAACGGGAATTTTCAAAAAGGCAGGAAACATCTTATCTTTCATTGGTAAACCTGCAGGATCAACCAGAATTAACTTTCTAACTAAATCGGGATGGTTTCGGGTAAACATCATACTAATCGCACCACCCATGGAGAGACCGATCAGATTGAAGGGAGCTTTGCTGAATTCCAATTTCTGGACTAATTCCAGAACCTGGTTTTCAAAGAGTTTTAAATCATTGGGAAGTTTGGGGCGATCGGAATACCCACGTCCGTATAGATCAAAGCGAAGAACCCTAAATCCCGCCTCGGTTAAAAACGAAAAAACGGGATTCCAAATAAACATCGGGATAGAGAAACCATGTACTAAAACAATTTTCAAACCATTTTCGGGACCACCGAGCTCATAATGCACCCACCCTTGAGAAAGTTCGATAAACTCTCCCGGAAGACTTTTTCGTACTTGATCGTTTAAGAATTGGTTTTCGATTTTCATAAATAATAATATAAAAATGTAGATAAAAAATTTTAGTAAGAGATATTCGGGATTCCGGATTAAAATGGTTTGGCGCCTATGAAAGATGGTTGCCAATGATCTACAACCATGATCCAGTCAGTTTTCGGGAGATAGTGCGTTGGTTTGAAGACGGCGAATTGGGGATGAACGTGGATAAAATTAGGCGAATTGATAATTTGGTGAATCAATGGGCGAGTATTTTGACCCGCCAAGCCGTCCTCGTTGAATAACGATTATTTGTCATCTCTCTACCTGGCTGAGCCTAAGAAAAAATCATTCAATCTTACCCTTTTGATTCCTGTACAATTGTATCATATCGAGATTTCCGTTTCCGAATTGCATCAATTCCTCCTTCCATTTTTAGAATATATTTCGCCATTGACTCAAAAGCTCCTTCTTGCACTTCGATTCTAGAATTTGCTTTCTCTCTAAGGTAAAAAATTTTTTCTGCATCCCCAATAACTGGAATGTTCGGAAAATGCGTAATAACAATTAATTGGCGATTTTGGCTCGAGTCCTTCAAATATTCTGGAAGAAGATTTTTAACTTCATAATCCAAATTGTCTTCCGGTTGGTCTATAAGCAGAGGAAATTTATTTTGGATCAAAGCCATTAATAGAAGATTTCGTTGTTGTTCCCCAGGAGAGGTGTTCAATAGTTCAATTTCTTTTCCATTTTTCTTGATAGAAACTTTAATCTTTTCTCTCAATGGTGCTCGTAAGATTTCGTTCAATTTATCAGAATATAATCCTCTAATCCCGATTGCAGGATCTTCATTTGAGATTTCCAGTAACTGATAATATTTTTTTGCTGTTGTGGAGGAAACTTTTATATCCATTGATTCAATTTGCCTATTTTTCAACTTTTCAAAAAATTCTTTTCCTGAGTAACTTTTACAAATTTCTCTGATTTGTTTTTCCCCCAATCGCTTTGTTTTTGATTTAACTAAATCAAAATAATCAAAAAACTGAACGAATTCGTAAATGAGATGTTTTTGAATTGTTTCTTGATATCTTGTCATTGTGGATCTTAGAAATCTTTTTCTAATATCTACAATCCGTTTTTGAACATATTCTAATTTAGAATGACAACTTGCAAGGGTTTTTTCAGTTTCGATTATAGTTTTCATTAATTTTTCGGTTTTTTTTATTTTATCGCTCAATTGTGTTATTTCTTTTTCGGAATTATTAATCGAAGTTTGGAGGGCTGATATCTCTTTTCTTTGCTTTAAATGTTCGTCATATTTCACAAGATGAGGTTTTTTAAGATTTGTGTAGTCATTCATTAGATTTTTTAATTCTGATTTTAGTAGATCAAAATTCATTTGCCATTTAAGTCTATCATTCTTTATCTCACTAATAAATTCGAAATTATTATCCATCAATTTTCTAAATTCGGCTTTTAATGCTAAAAATTTCTTTGGTTTTTTATCATCCATCACATCTAAAGGATTGGGGATCTCTTTCATTTCTACTTCGAGAATTGTGTTAATGATAACGTCGAAATTATAAAAATTATAAAAATTAGAAGAAAGTATAAAAATTAGAAGAAAGTATAGAATTTAATTCTTGAAGTTGAGAATCGGCTTTGTCGCTGTTTCCATATCTGGAGCGATTGCAAATTTTGCTCGCTGTCACCGGAGGGCAAGCACTTATAACTAATTTCCACAGTTCAGCAGATATGCGGTCTTTAATGCATAGTTCAATCAAAGCATTTTCTGAGACGGGACAAATAGATTTTTGTATGGTGCTCATGGAATACTTCCCTCTCGCCCTGGAATATTTGGGGGCCGGAGAAAAAATGTGGGTACGTGGAGAGTATATATTTTATGGAATCGAATCGGATAAGAAAATTGGGGAGCAACTTAAAAAATTAATTCCTGAGATATCCGTAGCCTATAGCACATCGGTGTATAACTACTATGCCACTTCAAAAGATATAGTTAATATCGGCAAAAAATCACCCTTAATTACGCGCATTCAGATGCAAAACTTGGTAACTGCCATGGCACTGGTTAATCATCCTACAATCCGAAAATATATCGAGGGCGGCGATGGTAT
>JABCSI010000101.1 GCA_018238965.1 Promethearchaeota archaeon | reverse complement strand
CTTTCGGAGGATCGATTTTGATACTTTTTCCCAGCCAAAACATTTTCAGATTTTACTCCTAAGAATATTATATTATGTTTACTTGTTTGACAATAAGTTAGTTATTCTTCTGAATCAGATGATTTGCTTAATTTCTGTATTTTCTGTAATTTCTGCAATTCCTTGTCTATTTTACGCTCCAACCAATTTTTATCAGAGGATTCCCCTTTTGAGGGAACAACATAGAAGTATATAACAGCGTGACATATGAGAATCGCACTCCAAGTTCCGAAAGAAAACCAAAACCACGGATGGAATGTCCAAATTGGAACGTTTGTGAAGAAATTGGTAAATAATAGGAATAGATTTATTATAATATATCCCCAAACATGATAAGCCATACCCAGTGTAGATAAATTCACCACTCCCTTCTTGTACAAAAGAAATTGGAACGAATGGGTACTTAGAACCACACCCCATCCAGTGATCGACCATAAAAACCAAGGATATGACCAATGGGTTAAGTAATTAATGGCAAATAGTAGAAGATTAACAAAAAAGTAAAGGAGAACATGAAGAATCAGAAATAGCCTCTGAATTATTATTTCTTTTGCAATTTTTCGTAATCCGGGCCCATCAAAAGCGGGAATATTTTCAGCATCCAAATTTTTTAATCCATTCATATTTCCTAAACCTTCCATATTGTTTCTATTGGTAAAATGATTGATACATTATTATGGTACTTCTTATAAAACCTTTACCTACTTATCCATAGGGAACCAAAGCAAATAAATGTTGTTAAATCTATATACTAGTAATCAAAGTGATATTCATCTAGCCAGAAGGGAATGAACAATGCCTGAATTACCCGAAGTCGAAACTTTTCGTAAATTTTTTGAACAGCATGGATTGAATCAAGAAATTTCTGCAATTTCTATCTGTGATGCCACCGTTCTTCGGAATATTGTTCCAGAAAATTTTGATCAATTGCTTACTGGATTACATTTTACTTCCACTCACCGACACGGGAAATATCTATTTGCCTCTCTTTCTTCCCAAGAGGTTGTTATGTTCCACTTTGGGATGACGGGGGATCTGCATTCTGGCGAATTATCCCCTAACGACTCCAACTCTGTCTTTCATCCCCATGATCGAATTATATTCCATTTTTCTTCCCAGCAATATCTCGCCTATAGCAGTCAAAGAAAATTCGGAAGGGTTGAATTATGGCCCTCTATCCAAGAGTGCATAGCGAAGCGTAAATTAGGAGAAGATGCTTTGGAAATAACACCTGAAGCATTGTTCGCCGCAACAAAGTCATCCATCCGCCCAATTAAAACCCTGCTCTTGGATCAAAAGAAAATTGCAGGCGTTGGAAATTTGTATGCAGACGAAACGCTATTTCAAAGCGGTATTCATCCCCTTACTAAAGGATCTCAACTTTCCTCTACCCAATGTCTCACAATTCACCAAAGATTACAAGAGATTTTACATATAGCAATTGGGGATAAAGCTTATTATGGGAAATTTCCTCATGAATTTTTTATCCAAGCCCGTAAACCTCAAGGACAATGTCCCCAGTGTAATTCTCTTCTTGGACACCAGAAAATTGGGCAAAGAACTACATACTTTTGTCCACAGTGCCAACCTATGAAATAATTTACTTTCTCATCTGGATTTTTGAGTTGTTCTTAGAAAACACAATCCTTATATGAGTTTTTTAAATATTATAGCTCACTATGATTGCTCAACTAGAATTGCTTATTCTAATCGGATGGATCTTGCTAATTTTGTTTATAGCCATTGCTATTGCCGTTATCTCGCTGAGTATTGGTATTCGTGCCGTGAAAGGAGATAATACTTCTTTTGGAAAAGTTTTTGTTACCGGATTGATTACAATTTTCATTTCCGGGGTGATCACATATGTGATGCAATTAATTATGCCCGGATATGCCTTTATTGGCAGTCTTGTTGCACTCCTTATCATGATGTTCATAATAATGCGAAGACATGATACTACTTTCTTCGGGGCATTAGGGGCTATTCTAATATATGCCATTGTGTTAATATTAATAATAGTACTTCTCTTCATCTTTACGCCTACATTAGTAGGTTGGATCTCAGCTGTATTGAGCTACGATATCACTCAATTAATTCCGAGTATATAAAAGTAAAGGGCTGAGAACACACCATTCTTTTTTTTATATAAATTCTTGAGTTCGTAAGTTAATTTTTTAAAATGCCTTTTTCTCAATTTTAGAGGCGAAAATCATCAGTAAATCAAGGAAAAAATAAAAGTTAGGGTGTATGAAAGAAATAAATCATATCTCTGCTTTCAAGTTGAGGAATTTGCAAAGTTCCTCTGCTTTTGGTGAGATTTCACAGATTTTTTTAGTTATTTTTTGAGAACCCTTAAACTTTATGAGTGATAATTCAATTTCTGACAACAATTCTATGATATTAAAAAGACTCATTTCAGGAAATTGCTTCTGCACCTTGCGGGTGAGTAACTGCATTAACAGCAAGCCGATCACACCTGAAAAAATATGTCCTCGGATGCATTCATCATTTTGATGATAGATGGGCTTTATCGATAGCAAATTTGGACTTTTTAGATATTTGAATGCCTGTTCAACAGTATATTGCTGCCGAAATAACCAAATAATCTCATAATTGGACATTGTGGGGTGATTGGATATGAGATATGACTTCCCTAGTGTTTTATAATGTTCTTCCACCTTGTGTTGATTTATTGAAGCACAATATTTGATTTTTCCTTTAGTTTCTGAAACAGAATAATCAATCCATTGAAAATGTTTTTTCGTTTTTATTATATCTTCGATTTTGAGCTTTACTGCTTCCGAATCTCTCCACTTTTTGATGTTCAAGCGTGTTTTGAAAAATTCATGGATTTCATCGATTTTTTTATGAAGCTTCTTATCAAGGTTCTTCCCTTGCCATTGTGCACGTTTTGGGTTAAAGGATACAATAAGTCTGCGCTGTTTTCCGTAAAGTTTACGTTCATATTCGAGAATGCCGACTTGTTTCCTATTTGGCAATTCTACCAAAGTAAAATCATCAGATGTTAATTCATGAAATTCTTTTTGTGTACTGGGTCGCACAGAAGCAATAAAATGGATCTTCATCTCATCAATTTCTTCAAATGCACCTTCGGAAAGATTTCCTTTATCAAAAACCAAACATAGATCTTGAGGTAATTTTTCCACCTTTAAAAGTCGTTTTCTAAGTCTCTTTATCTCGTTCCGAAAAAGTGGTGCATCCTGAGTGTTTCCTGGATATACTTTGCTTATTACAGGAAGTCCTCCATCCGAACTACAAAATAATGAAAGACCTACTAAATTCAAAGTAAATCTGTTTTCTTTAGAATGACCGTGCTTTGGAAGATTTTGATTATCTTTAGGATTGATATAAGTAAAAAAATTGGTCGGATCATAGAAAAGGGTATCCATTTTCACATCAAATTCCTTGATCAATTTTTTATGGAGTTGTGTCTCAATTTTCTCCAAAATATCCTCTGATAAATACTTAAAATGGTTGGAATATGCTTTTGCATCAAAATATGTATCAATAGGATGATATTTTTGAGTTAACGCTGTATTCTTAAACCAATTCTGAATCTTGCTCTTTGAAGTTGGCCTGACACAATGATTAAGTGCTGCAAATAGAATATATTTCCCAACAGAGAGCCCTTGATTTCTCTTTACAGCACATTTATCAATTATATCAACCAGATCGAGTTTTTCTGCGATTTGTAATAAAGCAATCGGTAAGCCAAAATCCAAGTTAGATATGGTAAAATCGGGTTTAAACTGGTAATTTACTTGCTCTTTGATTCGTGACTCTGGTCCAAGATATTTTTGCCAAACTCGTTTGGATTTTCCATCGACTCTTGCAGTTTCTTCTAAATATAGATAGATTCTTCCTTTGATTTTTTTTCTCACAAGATGGACCATAATTATAGTTCGGGATCACAACTATTAATATTTATCCATTATAATCTATAAATTTCCTATTAGATGAAGCAAATATAATTTGTTATTCGGGATCACTTAATTTAGATCTTGAGGATCCTAAGGAAAACGAGCAGTCAACTCAAAAGAAAAGATAATGAAGAAGAATAAAATATGTCGGCTTAATTTAGGCAATTTAATATTATGTCAGCAGAAAATTGCACGTAGAAAGAAGAAAAAGGTATTTTAAAAAATTAACTTACGAACTCAAGAAATTATTAATTATTCTACGATAACTGTAATATCAATTAGTTTTCTTTGAGGATTTGGGCAATAGGATATAAAATATGGTTCCTTTGTTGATCTGGCTTTCGACAAAAATATATCCATTATGGCGCTTAATGATGGAATAACATATAGCCAATCCTAAGCCCGAACCCGTTGTTTTTGTTGTATAATACGGATCGAAAATCTTGGATAAATTTTCTTTAGGAATTCCAACTCCTTGATCGGATACAGTGATTTTCAAGTAATCTTGGACGGGGATTAGAAAGGATTGGCAATCCTGGGGTGTGGAATTTTGAACCTTTATAGAAATTATTCCTCCATCCAACATGGCTTGATCTGCGTTAATAATTAAATTTTGAAACACTTGCGAGATTTGATTTTCGTCAATATCAACATCGTGTAAATCAGGGATGCTGGAAATGGAGAGGGAAAATTGGGATTTTGAACCACGTAAAGAAAATTTCACAGTGTCTTCAAGGATATCCACAATTGAAGCTGTTTGTAAAACTGGCGCACCACCCTTTGAAAAGGTGAGTAGTTGCTTTGTAAGCTTGCTAGCCCGTTGCGCCGCTTTATGTGAATCGTGAATGTAGGACGGAATATCTTCATACTCGTGATTCGCTAAATCCATTTCGGCCAAGGATAAACTACCAATTAAAGTTGTTAAAATATTATTAAAATCATGGGCGATTCCACCGGCTAAAAGACCCAATGATTCGATGTTTCTCATTTTGAGGAATTCTTGTTCGGTGAGAACTTTTTCAGTAATATCTTCGATACTTGCCAATATTCCGTTGAAATTATGGTGATCATCAAAAACTGGAGATGCATTGATCGATAACAAAATCCGGTTCCCTGTAGGATCACGAATAGCATGACGAACATTATGTACCGGTTGTAAAGTGGTTTTAACTTTCAAAAAGGTTTGTTCGTCTTTGGTCAATGGATTACCATCCAATCTTTCCATCCGTCGCTTATGATCTTGATATATCCGTTGAGTTATTTTATCTTTGGTTAGATTAAGTGCTTTTTCTGCATATTTATTACTATATGTAATTTCCCCCACTTTATTGACAAAAATTACCCCAAATGGGACGGTCTCAATAAAAAGTTCCAATTTTTGCTTCTCCAACTGTATTTGGGACTCCATGCGCTTTTTATCAGTCACATCAATACCCATGCTCACACACGCAATGGTATTGCCTTTTATATCTTCAATGTGATCATTTTTCCATAAGATTGTACGGAGTTCCCCCGATTTCGTGAGCACCGAATTTTCATGAATCAAAAAATCATTATAATTGCCACGAAATATTTCTTTGTGGAGATCTCTGATTTCTTGCTTCATTGGGGAGGGTATACACATTGAAAACCAATTTTTTCCCAACAATTCCTCCTGTTCATAACCTAATAATTCTGCCCCTGTTTGATTTAAAAATTCAATGTTTCCCTCAGTATTAAGCACAACAGTTATGTCACCAGCCAAATCCATATAATGTTGGGCGAGATTTGATTTCGTCTCCAAATCGCTTTTAATTTGCGCTTGGTGGACAAGTGTCCCGATAAGATGGGCTATTGTGGTAAGATATGTTTCTAAAAATAAAGAGAATTCTCCAGAATGAAATCCAGATTCTTGCGCAACTTTTGTAAGCGTCGCAGGGGAGAGATGATAAAGAGATGCTAATTTTTCAATTTCTGCAGGATCACTGGGAGGATGTCCATACCCTGCAGTGATACTTCCAATCACTTCTTCACCCAGAAAAATGGGAACACACTTGATCCGAATTTTTCCATAACATTCAATATCAACAGTTCTTCGCTCATCAATGGA
This sequence comes from Promethearchaeota archaeon, assembly GCA_018238965.1. GTDB lineage: Archaea > Asgardarchaeota > Lokiarchaeia > Sigyniarchaeales > Promethearchaeaceae > Harpocratesius. The sequence continues at coordinate 6,300 of JABCSI010000101.1, read as the reverse complement.
AATTTTGGAACAATCTGACCAGCAAGATTCGTGACAGAGCCATTTCCCTGATTGTATAGCATCCTCATCACTCTCAGTTGCACAGAGAGAACGGGAAGCGCGATTCAGCGTACCGCACCATTTGGAATTGAACAATTCTAATGCGTAATTCCCATCTTTTTCATATATCGCACAGGAAGTTCCGAGAAGTTTCAGAAAGGGTTCTGTGATCTCCCGAAGAAGGACCGAACTAAGGGATTTTTGAATAATTCCTTGACTAATTGGAGGGTTTTCTGAAATGGTGACCACCGAATTTTAAACTTTACAGTCTTACTTTACTTATATTCATTTGATGTCAAACAGAAACAAATCAAATCTATGATATTTTCTACAGTAATTTTTCCATGTTATATATCTTTGGAAAATTTTAATCTTATCCAGATAGCAATTTAAGGAGACTTGACCTAATAATAATAATATAATATTAATTCGTGAGGAAAAATCACTTTGCCCACCAAACCCGATGCTTCAGAGACCGAAGACATGAGCAATGAGCAATTTCAAGTATATAGTGAACTATGTCGGAGCGATCCATCTGAACTGATTTCCATCCTCACCCCTCTCGTGAAAACGAATATTTCAGCCCGGGATCGAATACGGATGTATAATCTCCTGGGCCATACTCTTTGGACTCTGGGTAATTTGGAAGAATCTCGCCAGTACTATAAAATGGTATACAGTGAAGCAACAAAATTAGATGATGAAGAGGGATTTGCCGATGCTCTTGTAGGATTGGGTATGCTAGAAAATACTTCTGGCGAATTCGAAACCGCTACCGAAAAATTCATCAAAGCCATCACCATCTATCAAAAATTGAATCTCAAGGGGAAGGAAGCCCACGCTACCAATCGATATGGAATCAATCGGATATATCTTGGAATGTTTGATGAAGGTTATGAAATTCTCAACCGATCTGCCGCACTGGCCCATACCAGCAAAGAAGAACATATAGAACTCTCTGCCCGTAATAATATGGCACTGATCCAGATGAATCGCGGAGAAATCGAAATTGCATCACAGCAATTCAAAATCTGTTCTGAAATTGCCCAAAGAATTGGATTTAAGCGTGGATATGTCAGTACTCTTAGTAACTATGCAGAAGCCCTCCAAGACATGGGAATATACAAAGAAGCGGAAATTAATTTTAGAAAGGCGCTCAAAGTGGCCGAAGAAACAAAGGATATCATGGGTATTGCGAATATCAAAACAGAAATGGGCAAATTTTTCATTGAAATGGGGAAAGTGAAAAAAGCCCGCAAATATTTAGATGATGCGATGGAAATTTTTGACTCCATTGACGAAAAATTTCACTATGTTCAATGTTTGAATGCTTACGCAAGATACTGGCTTGCAAACGGTAAATTTCAGAAGGGTATTAAGATTTTAGAAAAAGCCTTAAAAATTATGGAGGATACCAATCTTTCGGAACGGAAGGTTCAGATTCTGGTTACTTTAGCACAGGCTCACCATTCTTTACGGAATTTGGACTCTGCCTACGACCAGCTCAAGGAAGCAACAGAATTTGCCAGTGAACAAAACCATCAAGTTGGAAAAGGGTTGATTTTAATTGAACGGGCTCGTCTGAGTTTGGCATATTCAAATTATCATGAGGCGGAATTGCTTTTGATGGAAGCCCAAAAAATCGCCGAAATCACCCACCATTTTGAAATATTTTTTAACTCGCTATTACTCCTCACCCAAGCCAATATTGTGAAGGCTCGCACCCATCGAAGCTCCGATGATTTGGAAGAAATTATTAGTCTTGTGGAAGATGGCCTGAAAATATCAAAGAAAAAGAAACTCTGGCCCCGATATCTTAACGTTTTAATCTTGCGATCAATTTTGTATGCGTTCGAAGATCAAATCCCAAAAGCGCTGGACGGGTTAGCCAAAGCACAAACTCAAGCAGAAAAACTAAATTTGCAACAAAGTCTCCAGGAAATTAGACGGATTATCCCCTTAGTCGGCTCCCTCAACAACCCCTGGAATCGTGAAATGGTTTTTCGGCAGATCGAATCCATCCTGACTCAGGAAATCCAACGGATCACCACCAGTGGTATCTCTTTTCAATTTACTTCTGAGGACGTCGAAGCCTCCTTCATCATGACTTACAAAATCGACGAAAAACGTGGCACAATATTACATGCATGTGATAATGTGCAATATAAGGATCCCCATGCCCTCAATTTATTGAATACTGCCGGAAGTGTGTACATAATGAGTTTAGGGCGAGGTCAAGAGTATCACCAAGGACTGTTCGGGCCATTCCCTTATGGTAAGGAAAATACTCGGGCAATAGTTTACTCTGTCATAAAGGAAGATCCCGCACTTGTGGATACCCGATCCCGAGGTCATATATTTCTTGTCACTGCTTACATTTATCCGGAGCAGTTAAGCCCCTTATTCAATGATCGGGAAAAACTTGAAGATATTTTTGTAAATCAATTTGGGACAATTACGGATATAGATGAAATTACCCCGGAATTCTTGCAACAAATCCGAACCGACATTGCCGATTATTTCTTGAAACCTTTCTTGCATAAAGATTAAGTTTTAAGCAAAAATGGTGACTCAGATCAAAAGGATAAAAGCAATTCTTCCTTAATCTGAAAAGCGAAATAGCATATTTTTGAAGATGGTTATGGTTAAGGAGCGTCTTCTCCCTTTCAATTCCATCGCCTTAGCGTGTTCTGCATGTTGATTATAGCTAATGAATCAAAAAATTTTTAATCTTTCATCCCTTGACTCCATTATTGATATAGACATTTGTCTTGATATCAGGGCTCGTGGAATAGCGGTATTTGAATTTTGCACTTAGCAGAATTTTACCAATCGCTACCTTGGCATGGTAGAAATCGAGGGTTCGATTCCCTCCGAGTCCATAATCCTTTTTCCTTATCTTATGCAAAGATTCTTCATTCAAGACTGGGTGGGTGTTCTCCACTCGAATTAGGTAATAAACTATGATTTTTGTAATATCATTTTGGAAATTAGTTCAATAAATGTACCATGTTTTCGAGGTACCGAGGGTTCGATTCCCTCCGAGTCCTTACTTCTTTTTTACTTAAATTAATTATCGATTATTTAGCGAAGGAATTGCAAAAAAACAGAAATTCCTTTCGGCGAATAGATAGCCAGAAGGAAATTATATATATTTGCTTCTACATGACAATTTTCTCTCATGTAGAGTTGAATTTTAATTGCCAATATAGACTTTTCATACCATGAAAAAAAAAAAAAAAAAATGCCAAAACACTTAGAATTTATTGATATTATACACACATTTCCGATTACCGTTCTTCCGGCAATCTCCTTCTGCATGCTTAACATTTACATGCGCACTAAACGCTTTTGCCACACCTTTAATGATCCCTTCATCAAAATCACAAGGATACGGATTGGTACATGTGAGTGTCCATGATTTATCATCTTTTTTCTCGTAGATGTAATCTCCGATAACATTCACATCATTCGGGCGATGATTCATTTTGTATGCGACAGAAATTGATTGTAATCCGTCCTCAAAAGAATCCACCCCTGGTGGCCATTTTGCTGATTCAATTATCATTGCTCCAACTTTCTTGAGTACCGTTGGAGACATTTTGGTGCCAATGTCTCTTAATGCTTGCAAGAATGCTCTGGCGGGATAAAATTTGGTAGGATCAATATCTTCACCTACCGCTTTCACTATAAATTTGGTAGCTAATTTATCGCTCAAAAAAGCTTTTTTGATAGATAAAATGGTCTGCCCAATAATTTGAACTGCCATGAGATATATTATAGTAATTAGAACTATAAAAATACTTCTTAGTAAATATTTTTTCTATCGAGGAATAAATCTACCATAATTGTCTATAAAAATTGTATCTTGTTTATTTCAATGGCTTGGGCATCGAATTGGGCAAGAAGATAGCGAAGGAATTGCATAAACAACAAAAATTCCTTTCGGCGAATGGATAGCCAGAAGGAAATCATATATGAAGACCGAATCATTATACATACCCAGAACCCATTATGAAGATCCTCCTATTTTATTTCAGCGGCACCGGCAATACATGGTGGCTCATCAATGAATTCGTCAGTCGAGCCCGTGAAGATCACCATACTGTAGATCTGTATTCGATTGAAAAAATCACCAATGATCAATGGTCATCAATCAATAAATTTTGGGATAATGCGGATCTGGTGGGTTTTGGCTATCCGATTTACGGGTCCACAGCCCCAAAAATCATGAAGGAATTTCTCACCACGGTAACAACAGTGCACCGCAAGGACTCGACCATTGAAAAATCGGCATTTGTGCTAACCACGATGGAGTTATTCAGCGGAGATGGGGCGCTCGCATTACGTTCCTATTTGAAGAAGGCGAATTTGAGCCTGGTCTATGCCTATAATTTTCAAATGGTCTCAAATCTGGGGATCCCAATTATAACCTACAACCCTGTATCCGAAGCCCGATTTGCCAAACGGCGCGCCCGCACACTCAAAAAATTGGATAAAGTATACCGAGAACTATTAGCCGGTCGCAAACGTCTGCAAAATTTGTATAATCCCTTGGGATATTTCCTGGGCTGGATTCAAAGGGTTGGGATGGCCCCAGTGGAACGCCAAAGTTGGAAGTATTTTGGTGTGGATGAGACACGATGCACCCAATGCCAACAATGTGTAAATCAGTGTCCTACACAAGCAATCATCTTTGAGGACGATCAATTTACATTCGATCCCAGTTGTACTGCCTGTTTTCGTTGCTATAATTTCTGTCCGGCCCAAGCGATTACAATTGCAGGAAGATCGGCTAATCCCAAACGGCATCGGCAGCATCAAACTTACATTAAGGGTGATTATTACTAAAGAACATTGAATGAAGATGAAGAAAAAAACATGCTAACATCCAGAATAATATATTCAGTATTTCAATAATTTATCTATGAGTGCAGGGTCTGAATGCGGTATCCGAAACACGATCGACATTATACGACAAAATCGGCAAAATCGACAAATATATCGAGATGAAAACTCTTATGAAACAGTAGTTTTCTTTTATAATCATTTCCAAAAGCAGTTTGTGTACTTTATGGAAAGGATGCGCCAGGAAAGATCTATCTTACAACAAATATTTGAGTCCACCTTAAAACAGGCTCGGGAAATCCTCTGTTTACCTGATCCTCAATTACCGCGTCAATTGCTACTAACTTCTCCGAAAAAATTTCCAGATATCCTAATGTTACGGGATGCCCACCTAAGTCCCCAATTATTATTACCACTTCCCCAGGATTTTTCTCCTCCTTTGTTCCTAATGTGCTTCAATGATATTCCTCAGTTACTTTTACCCAAACCGAGTCAATTCGACCAAGAAAAAAACAGACAAAAAAATATTCTGGCATTATCCTCGAAATTATTCGGAAATGTTTTTAAGTATAAAATTTGGCCCTTTATTACTCATAGGAATAATCTACGAGGTGTTTTCCTTAGCATCTGTTTATTTAATGAATTTTTCAACAAACCTGAATTGTATTCTAATCCCCTTGAAGAAATAACTGGAATTTACAATCAAGTTTCCTTTTTGAACATCCAATTGCCTGTAAAGGAAGAACAATGTGAGATGGATCAATGTTCGCCCGTGGAACTGCCCCCAAAATCGTTTTCCGAAATTTTAGCCGAGAATTTTCGTTTAAGTTTTAAAGTTCAGCCTCCAGCCCTTGGTAGAAAAAGATGGGTATTATCTTTATTTATGCAATCACGTGAAGACCCTTCACTGTTAATCCCGATCGAGCATCTCATTAAACCAAAAGATCAAGAAAATGAGACTCGAATTTTATCCAGCACAACGTATGAGCTTCCTTCTTCCATTGATCGTAAGGATGTGCATCCCTATATCGAAAATGATTTTAAAAAATTAGCCAAGATCTTTCAACCCTTTGGTCAATTTGAGCGTAATGTGAATAGAATAAAAGTCTATCTTTCAATTGAGCAAACCTATACGTTCTTGAAAAAAATCGTTCCAAAATTGCGGGACCAATCCTATGGAGTTTTGATTCCGGATTGGTGGGGAAAGCAAGATTCCCAGCTGGGGCTGAAGATCAAGCTAGAAAAAAAAAATGAAGTTCGAGATGTGAATCACAGTCTACTCGGTGCAAATGCCCAATTGGAATACAACTGGCAAGTTTCGGTTGGAAAAATGAGCATAACCTTGAAAGAATTTGCATATCTTGTTTCATTAAAAGAACCGTTAGTGAAATGGAATGATAAATGGATCGAAAT
>JABCSI010000336.1 GCA_018238965.1 Promethearchaeota archaeon | reverse complement strand
GACGGCGATCTGAAGTCTTAACGTTTTAGACTATCCTTTAATCCCACTTTTTACTATAAGATAAAGGTTTAACATTCATGTAATTGACCGCCATACTAATTTGGTTAATGGGCGGTGCGGCTATGGCTTAGGCGGGAAGTTGTATTAATATGGATTTGAAAAGAGGAAATTGAAAGGAAGAAGAGAGATAATTTAAAGTAAGAAGAAGGAAGAAAGTATAATTTAAAAGAAGAAGGAATTGAGGCCATCCACAGGGGAGTGCAGATGACCTCAGGGGTTTGTGATTGTTGATGAGATGGGAATTGTAATATTTTTTATTTTATTCGTATTTCACATTTTTTTAGTGGGAGGAGATGGGCGGATTACGCTGGCAGAGTGCAATTCCGCCCACCGGGGTTTGGTTGGTGGTTTTATATTATGAGTGATGGCAAAAGAAAAAAATAATCGTAATCTCAAGGAAGTCGTAACGATATTATAGTGTTTTGAAGTAGTTTGATGGATGGATAATGCGGATAGGGAAGCGTTTCTTCATGGTTTTTCACCCGTGTTAATGTGGTTCTGAGTTACTAAAGGGGAGAGTCCTATCTAAAGCATTTTTAGACCAATTATTATCAAACGTGTGGGCAAAACTTGGGTTTATGAAGTTCGTTTAGTTCAACAAATAGAAAAAATCTCATCATTGCGCCGGGGATACTATAAAATGGAAAAAAGAGTTAGTTTCTTAATAAAGAGCGCCATTATTCTTCCATAACAACGGAATTGTGCAAAATTCCAATATGTTCGATTTCCACTTCCACAGAATCACCCGGTTGGATCGGGGAGACCCCTTTTGGAGTCCCTGTGAGAATAATGTCCCCCGCTTCCAGAGTAAAATTCCGAGACACAAACGTAATGATTTCGGGAATCGAAAATATCATATGTTTCGTATTCGATCGCTGCTTCAATTCGCCATTAATACGACTCTCAATCCGCAAGTTTTGAGGATCCCCCAATGTCAATAAATCTTCGTGTAAAACAATCTGGGGCCCAATCGGTCCAAAAGTATCAAAGGATTTTCCCCGAAACCAGCCTGATTTATCCGATTTCTGGATATTTCGCTGACTGATGTCATTCATAGCAGTATAACCCAAAATATGATCGAAGGCTTCTTCTTTGGGGACATTACGGCACCGATCCCGAATGATTAGGGCCAGCTCAGCCTCAATATCAGTGCGTACTTCGGGAAAATCGTAGGAATAGGCGATTTTTGGAATTACAATTGTTTCCTCCGGCCCGATCAGAACATTGGGTGTTTTTGGAAACAATAGAGGTTCTGCCGGGATTTCATTTTTTGCCCGATCCGCCGAAATTGCCAGATTTAATGCTATATTTTCGCTTTCTTTGATATGGTCCAAATAATTTAGACCCAAGGCTATGATCTTCGAGGGGGAAATGATTATTTTTTCGGTAGAATTCCATATGGGCAATTTAAGTGATTTAAGCATATATTTACATTGGCATCTTTCTATAACATATTTTTGCCTTTGATATGTGGCAGTGGCATTCTTCCCAGAGACTTAATACTTACGATTTGATTTTGCTTTGTTCCAAATTTACTCCCCCTTGGTCTAGCTTTTCTCCTTCTGGATCACGAAAGCAAATTTTTTTATTCCACTCAGAACAAATATAAATATCAGAATGGATCTGCAAGTCAGTTTTTATTAGAAATTTTTGCGGATCTCAACTCACCGTATGAAACGAGAGTGCACACATGGGAAAGAAGAAGTATGTTTTCAAAGTTCTAGTTGCAGGTCAAGGCGGCGTCGGAAAGACTACCCTCCTCACCCGCGCTGTCACTGGTAAGTTTGTGCAAAACACTAGTATGACCATCGGTGTTGAGTTTCATCTTCTTAACAGTTCCATAGGTCCGAAAGATCATCCTGATTCTTTGGACGTAGTAGGCCAATTATGGGATTTCGGTGGTCAAGAACGTTTTAGATTCATGCTCGATTCATATGTGGCGGGCGCCCGTGGTGCTTTGTTGTTGTATGATTTGACACGACTTCGGACGTTAGACGGGTTAGAGGAATGGGTTGATATTATCCGCAAGCAAGATCCCAATTTACCAATTTTATTTGTCGGCACAAAAATCGACCGAGTCGACGATATCACAGTTACCGATGATTATGCCCGAGAGTTTCTTGAACCTTTAAAATTATTTGACCATATTAAAATTTCTTCCAAGGACGGCTTTGGAGTTAAACATGCTTTCGAAATGATTTTCAGACGGATTCTGGAAATAAATGGTGTTGCCCTTCCACCAGAAATAAAAAGGGAAAGTATTGCAACTGTTCCTGCCGTAGATCCGGTTGAATCTCCGCCTGCACCATCTACTCCATCTGAACCTGCACCGGCTCCTTTTACTCCGACACCTGTGACTCCTAGTCCATCACCGGTTCCGTTTACTCCTGCACCATCTACTCCATCTGAACCTGAACCTGAACCTGCACCGGCTCCTTTTACTCCGACACCTGTGACTCCTAGTCCATCACCAGTGCCGTTTACTCCTGCCCCAGAGACACCATCTCCGACGCCAGAAGTGGATAAAATGGAGGAATGGAAGAGAAAGAAGAAAGAAGAGAAGGAAAAGGAAGAGAAAGATCGTCTGTCTAGTTTTTATGGGTCTCCTTAATCCCGCATAGCGCAGTTGTTGGTTTATGCCCAAACAGATTTTTATATTTTTGGATGCGAATTTTCTGCTCGTACCCGCTCAATTAAAACTGGATATCTACTCGGAATTTGATCGCTTGGTACCCCAACCCCATACACTTGTCATTCTTGAAGCGATTTTAAGAGAATTGGAAGTTAAAGCTGCACGGTTGGGTCCCCAATCAACCTTTAGCCGAGAGTTTCGGTTGGCTCGACAAATTCTTGAAGGACATGAACATCAAGTTATCCATAGTGAATCGATCCCGCAATTAACAGAAAATCTCACCGTCGATGATTTCTTGCTCCGGGAAGTGCAAGATTTCATCCCCCTCTCCCAAGAGAGCGCAGATTCTCAATTTCAGGTATATATTGCAACCAATGATAAAGTTCTCAGGAGGAAAGCCCGTTTTATGGGAATTCCAGTTATATATATTCGCCAAAAACGATTCTTGGCTGTTGACATCTGAAAACGGCCCTGCGGTAATGTGATAAATGTGATAATCTAGGGAGTTTAGAGAATTTAGGGAGTTTAGAGAATTTAAGGAGTTTAGTAAATAATAAGTCGTGAAAAAAGGATAATCGAGCCCTAAATATTTTGCATATCTTCAAGGAATTCTTGCTTTAGGTAGCCGTGGTTTTCGAGCCAGGTTAATTGGGTGCGCGTGTATCTCCAGATAATGTGGGCTTTGGGGCGTTTACCCTTTTTCACCGTCATTTCCAACCATGGATTGAGTATAACAACATCGCCGAGTCTGACCCACATGCGCTTCTTAATTTTCCCACGAATTACCCCTAGATAATCGGTTCCATCTTCGCATCTTACTGCCATGTGTTCCCCACCTAAAACTTCGGTTACTACACCGAGAATTTCATCATTATTGCGTCTGGGGATTCTTGGTCGCTTGGTAACTTCTGCATTATTTCTTCTACGATTCTTGGGCATAAACGTCAAATAGGGTAATGTAGCATAACTAATAAATCTTCTCCGATTCTAACACGTGACGGGCGCTTTATCACGGGTAGTCCTATAGCTGCCCAAAATATC